>CAYYHT010000952.1:0-2646 GCA_964471355.1 uncultured Enterobacteriaceae bacterium | reverse complement strand
TCAGCAGGTTCCCACCACCCTGAGCGCCAGTCACTTCTCGGCGAACCAGACCGTCGGCGCATGCCCGGGCTGTGCCGGGGTGGGCTCTGTGATGCGCTGCGCCCCTGACCTGCTGATCACCGCCCCCCACTTGGCACTCGATCAGGGAGCGATGGCCGGTTCGAAGCCCGGCGCCTTCTTTGGCGAGCCAGATGGCCAGTATATGCAGACGCTTCGAGCCGCAGCCCTGGCCGCAGGCGTCGCCATTTCCGGCCCATACAGGGACCTGAGTCCGCAGGCCAAGAAGCTGGCGCTGTTCGGTGCCGGCACTGAAGTCTTCGAAGTGGTGTGGAACTACCGCAGAGGGAAGCGCTCCGGTTCGCACGAGTTCACAGGGCCCTGGATCGGGCTGTGCGCGTTGGTGGAGCACGAGGCTCGGGTGCGAGCAAAGCGAAAGAACGCCAGCCAATGGTCGGTCCCACTCGCCCCCGTTCCCTGCGATGAGTGCGGCGGGGAGCGGCTGCACAAGCACGCCCGCCAGGTCTCGGTCGCGGGCCTGCGCCTTCCCATCGTTTCAGCGCTCGAGCTCACTGGACTTGTGGACGCCCTGCGTACACTCGCCCTGCCCCCTGCAGATGCGCCGGTTCTCGATGCCATCCGTCCGGGCTTGCTCGCCCGACTCGACACCCTGATGCAGCTGGGTCTGGGCCACTTGTCGCTGTCCAGGACCACCGCCTCGCTCTCCACCGGGGAGCTTCAGCGATTGCGGCTAGCTGGAGTTCTCGACAGCGAGCTGTCCCAGATCACCCTGGTGCTGGACGAGCCCGGCACCGGCCTGGACGATGAGCGCCTCGATCAGCTTCTGCGGCGCCTTCGGGCGTTCTGCGAACAGGGCAATACCGTGGTGATGGTGTGCCATCGGCAGGTGTTGATCCACGGTGCGGACTCCGTACTGACCCTGGGACCAGGCGCCGGAATACACGGCGGCCGATTGGTCCCCGAGATGCCAGCAGTCGTCATGCCGAGCCGCCCGCCTCTGAACACGGCCGGGCGCATGCGCATCAAAGGGGCTCGCGCGCACACCCTGCAGAGCATCGACCTCGAGCTGCCCGATCAGGGACTGGTGGCCATCAGTGGCCCCTCCGGCAGTGGCAAGAGTTCGCTGCTCTTCGACGTCATCGCGGCGAGCGCGACCGCGGGCCGAGCCGTTGAGTGCGAGCACATCACAGGACTTGAGCGCTTCGACAAGGTGCTCACCAGCCGACTCACCGAACGTCGCCCTCCACTCACCACACTGGGGCTGCTCAAGCCTGTCCAGGCGCTCTTCCACGGAGTTGGCAGCGCACTTCCCAAGAGCGCCTTCTCGTTCCACAGTGCCGCAGGCCGCTGCCCTACCTGCAAGGGAGCAGGCGTCGTCAAGGTCGCCATGGACTTCATGGCCGACCTGGCCCTCGAGTGCGCCACGTGCGGGGGGCAGCGGTACAAGCCCGAGGTCTTGGATGTGCGGTGGCAGGGCATGAACGCCGCTGAGTTCCTTGCCGCCCCCGTCCAGAGCCTCGCTCCGCTGGTGCCGACTGGCGCCCTGGCAGACGCGGTCTCTGCCCTGTGCCAGATCGGCCTCGGCCACATCAGCCTTGGGCGGCCGGGGCACGTGCTCTCGGGCGGAGAGCACCAACGCATCATGCTGGCCGGAGCGCTCGCCGCGGCCAAGGGCCCGACTTTGCTTGCCCTCGATGAGCCGGGCAGTGGCTTGCAGGCCCACGACCTCGCCCGCTTGCTCGACGTCCTGCATTCTCTGGCCGAACGCGGCTCGTTGGTGCTGTTCACGACACACCGCAGCAGCCTGCTTCGAGGCGCCCACTGGCACATCAAGCTCGGTCCCGAAGGCGGCTCCCGCGGAGGCCGGCTGGTGTCTTCGACGGCCTCAACCGACCAGCGGAGCTAGGCCGTGAAGCGGTGGATGGCTTCTCGAGCGTTGTCCTGGAATGCCTGGTTCTTGAGATCGGGGAAGAAGGTCGCCTGGTCCGTCAGCGGGCCAATGGTCTTGGCCTCGTTCCCATAGAACACCCCCGTCGCGTAGCGCTCATCGGCTATGGCGTCCATGTACCGCTTGGCGCCCACTTCGACGCCGTGAGCGTGACCAAAGATCATCATCAGCGGCATGCCCAGGTAGCGCATGAAGAACTGCTTTAGGGGAGGCAACGTGTCGAAGGCACTGGTGCCTGAGGTGCCCCCCGGACTCATGGTGACCAGGCGAACTGCGGGGTATTGCCGGGCCAGCGAGGACATCCACAGGGCCGCCACGTACTTGGCGTGGGCGTATGCGGCGAGCTCATCGAATGGCTCGGCAAAGTAGGAGCCGTCACAGATCGACGCGAACTCGGCCACCGAAGAGGTCTGCAGCTGCGGCTGCGCCATGCCGAACTCGGGCACACCGCGGGCGGCCTCTGAACCGGCGTAGACCACCACCGAACGAACCTTGTCCGCCTCCAACAGCGCCTCTGCCAGCACCGCATGCCCCAGCACGTTGACCGCAAACTGCCACGTCACTCCGTCTTTGGTCAGCTCATTGCCGTCACTGCCACCAGACCCTCCTGCGTTCAGCACCAGGGCGTCGACGGCTGATATTTTGTTAGCCGCCTGCCGCACCGAATCGAGGTCCGACAG
>CAYYHT010000951.1:0-2653 GCA_964471355.1 uncultured Enterobacteriaceae bacterium | reverse complement strand
AGCAGCGGTCGGTAGAAGATCCAGGCCAGAGCCATGGATCCGAGCGAGCAGACAGCCGCGCCGCCGAAGGCCAGCAGGCCCACTGCGAAGGTGGCGATCGAGCCGGCAAAGGGAAGCACATCGGCGATGACGATGAACGGCTTGCCGAGTGAGAACATGCCCATCCACATCACCATGAATCCGCCAATGCGGAGGATCCAGGTCATGATCGTGTTCTCGGACTGGGCGGCCTCGAACATCTGGTCCTTGGTCATGGTGCCCATGCGCAGGTCGCTGAGCTCGTAGTCGCGGCTGGACTTGAAGCTGCCGAGGTTCTTGCCCGTCTGCTTGCCGAGCAGGCTGACGTCGGAGGACTTGTTCACCCGGAAGGTGACGCGGGTGTCGCCCAAGTTGGCCTCGGCGGGCACCACGGGCAGGACCGGGGGCACGCCCTCGACGGCGGGCACGGGCACGAAGTTGGCCACCTTGTAGAAGCCACCTCCGCTGACGACCAAGCCGGTCTTGTTGGCTTCGCTGACCTTGTCGAGTGCGTCGGCTTCGAGGCTCAGGTCGCCCCAGGCCGAAATCTGCTGCGACAGGTTGTCGCTAAGCTCGAATCCACCGACGGTGATGGGCTTGGCCCACCACTTTTCGCCTGTGAAGGGCATGGAGCCGGGGTTGGAGTACCCCTCCTTCTTGAACTTGGAGCTGTCGATGACCGAGGAGCTCCAGGTCTGCTCGTAGGTGTAGGTGGTGACCTTCTTCTCTTTGCCACCGCTCTTGACCTTCTTGGTCTCGCTGTTCTGCTTCCACTGGAACATCTCGACCTTGCGCTCGAGGCCCAGGTCGGCGACTTCGACGCCGAAGGCCTCGTCCTTGAGCTTGGCGGCGGTCTCGGCCTTGCCATTGATGTGGACCAGCTTGCCCTCGTTTCCGGGGTCTGCGGCGGTGGCTTCAGCATGAACCGCGGCGCCTGCGCCCTCAGTCAAGGCCTCGGCAGTGCCAACGGCACGACCCTCGTTCCACCAAAGGAACGGGACCATTGCTGCGATCATCAGCAGGCCGACAAAGATGCCGGCGATGCTGGACATCAGCTTGCTGAAGAATCCGGGTTCGTCTTCACTCTCGGAAAAGCTGTCTTCACTCATTTTGAAACCTCTCGCGGAACTGAACGTGCCAGCACCCCGAATCAATGCAACGGTTGTGAACCAATCAGATGTGGACGCTGACACCTAGTGCTTGAGCGACAGCCTCAAGGCTGACCTCACTATTGGTGGGGTGCGCGTGCACGGTACTAATGAAACTTTCGGCAGTCGCCTCTGAGGAAATCGCCATTGCGAAGTCCGCAATCATCTCGGTGGCGTCCGCTCCGACGATGGTCGCGCCGACCAAGTCGCCGAGATCGACCCCCACAAGCACTTTCACAAAGCCCTCGCCGTGACCAGCACCCACGGCTTTGCCGTTTGCCATGAACGGAAAACGGCCCACTTTTACTTCGATCCCTCGCTCGGATGCCGTCTTCTCGGACAGACCGACGCTCGCGACCTGAGGTTGGCAGTAGGTGCAGCTGGGGATCAGGTCGTAGTTCACGTCAGGGGCGTGGTGCCCCGCGATGCGTTCGACGCAGACGTGGGCCTGGCGCGTGGCCGTGTGGGCCAGCCCGCCCCTTGTGGTGCAGTCGCCGACGGCAAAGATGCCGGGCACATTGGTGCGCAGGCTCTCGTCCACGGTGATGAATCCACGGTCGAGGGCGACTCCGGCCTGCTCCAGCCCGATTCCGCCAGTATTGGGCTTGATGCCCAGGGCCAGCAGCACGTAGTCGGACTCGAACACCGTGCCGTCGCTCATGGTCGTCACGCAGCCGTCGCCCTTGCGCTCGACGCTCTTGCAGAAGTCTCCGAGCTTGAACTGGATGCCGCGCTTGGCCATGGCCTTGCGGGCGACCTCGGCGACCTCGGGGTCCTCGACGGGCAAGATCTCAGTCATGCCCTCGACCACGGTCACTTCGCTGCCCATGGCGTTGAGGAAGTCGGCGAACTCCATGCCGATGGCACCGGCGCCCAAGATGACAATCGACGCGGGCTGTTGCTCGAGAACGATGGCTTCGCGGTAGGTCAAGATGCGCTCGTAGTCGGGCTCCATGCCCGGGAACCAGCGAGGTCCGGCACCGGTTGCGACCACGATATTCTTGGCCGTCAGGGCTTCGCTGCCGTCGGCCTTGGTGAGCAGCACCCGTCCGGGGCCTTCGAGCGAGGCGGTGCCGGTCAGGTGGGTGACGCCGTACTTCTTGAACAGAAAGGCGACGCCCTTGTTGAACTTCTTGGAGACCGTGCGGCTGCGCTTGATGACCTTGGGGTAGTCCACATCGATCTGGGGAGTGCCCAGGCCGAACTTCTTGGCGTCGTGCTTGATCTTGTTGGCCAGCTCGGCCGTCTTGAGCAGCGCCTTGCTGGGAATGCAGCCCCAGTTCAGGCACACGCCACCGAGCAGTTCCTTTTCGATGCAAGCTGTCTTGAGGCCGAGTTGAGCGGCGCGAATAGCTGCGGGGTAGCCACCAGGGCCAGCCCCGATGACAATCAGGTCGTAGTCCATATTATCGGGCCTCCAACGCCGGCTTTGCTGCCGGCATCACATCAAAGTCAGAATGGGGTTCTCGACGTACTTGCGCAGGTGC
>CAYYHT010000950.1:0-2665 GCA_964471355.1 uncultured Enterobacteriaceae bacterium | reverse complement strand
GGGGCAGCCAGGCGCGTTCGGTGGCCAAGGGCATGAAGCGCAAGCGCAACGTCTCGACTCAGGTCGGCGGCGTCGACATGTCCCGCTACTACCAAAACGCCTCGCAGCAAGCGATGCGCGAGTCGTTCGAGGGCGATGCGCCCAAGCCGCATGGGCGACCTGACAAGCCGGTCCAGGGTCCGCCCACCCCCGATGCGTCGAATCGCACGGACACGCGAGGCTTCGGCAAGCGCCGCCGTCCCGACCGCTGGTAGTCTTCGTGCATGCCCCTGCCCCTGTTGCTGCTGCTGGCCTGTACCGGCCCCGACTCTGACACCGAGGTCGTCGATACCGGGCCTCTTGATCCCGGCGCCAGCCCGTACTCGATGGATGACGTGCTGCGCCTGAACCACGTGCAGGCCAAGGGCACGCACAACAGCTACCACCAGCAGCCCGACAGCCCCATCCATCCCACGCACTACTACACCCAGCCGACGTTGACCGACCAGCTGGCACTGCACGGTGTGCGGCAGTTCGAGATCGATCTGCACTACCGCACTGGGGTGGGTTTTGAGGTGTTCCACATCCCGTTGGTGGACCAAGAGACCAGCTGCCAGCTGCTGGTCGACTGCCTGGCCGAGGTGAAGACCTGGTCGGACGACAACCTGTGGCACGTGCCCATCGTCATCTGGTTCGAGCCCAAAGATGACGCCGACGCCCTCGACCCCACGCTCGAGCTGATCACCGGGCACTATGACGAGATCGACAGCGAGGTCCGCTCGGTCTTTCCCGAGCGCCGGCTGTTCACCCCCGCAGAGCTGAAGGGGGACCACGCGGACTTGCCCACCCGACTGGCCGCTGACGGCTGGCCCGCTCTGGGTGAGCTTCGCGGCCAGGTGTTGTTTGTCATGCTCGACGGCGGCGAGCACCGGGATGGCTACCTGGATGGCACCAACGGCTTCGACCGAGCGATCTTCGTGGGCTCAAGCAACCTCGATGACCCGTTCGCGGCGTTCTGGAAGATCAACGACGGCACCAGCGACCACGCCCGCGACACGGTCGCTGCAGGGCACATCGTGACCAGCAATATCGATGGCGCCGACTCCACCGACGAGGACGCCATGGCCAGCATGACCGGCACCTTGGACAACGGCGTGCAGTTCAGCAGCAGTGATGTTCCGGCCCAGATCGACACCCGCGACTACTGGTTCGACATGCCCGGCGGCAGCCCGCGCTGCAACGTGGTGACGGCACCCGAGCCCTGCTCCAACCTTGAGATCGAGAACCTGAGCCCATGACCCCGATGGAAAAGATGGTGCGTGGCTTTGCGACGCACATTCCCTACAACCTCGAGCTGGGCATCGAGATTGTGGACCTGGGGCGCGGTACGGCGGTCATGCGTCTGCCATGGCATCCGCGCTTGGTGGGCAATCCGGACAGCCAGGTGCTGCATGGAGGCTGCATCACCTCGCTGCTTGATGGAGCCAGCGGCTGTGCGGTGTTCATGTCCCTGGACGAGCCCGAGTGGTTCGCGACGCTCGACTTGCGCATTGACTATATGAAACCGGCAGAATCCGGGCGCGACGTGTTCGCCAAAGCCCACTGCTACAAGATGACCAAGACCATCGCTTTCGTGCGGGCCACCGCGTACCACGACACCCCCGACGACCCGGTGGCAACGGCCTCTGGCACCTTCATGCGGCACAAGATGGGTGGGGTCTCACTGTGAAAGACGAGCTGCTGCAGCTGATTCGCCATGCCCGCGACACCGGGAATTGGGAGCAGGTGGCGAGCCTGATTCCGTACTCGGCCGTGATGGGATTTGAGCTGGTGGAGGGAGACGGAGGGCAGCCCCTGGGCGTCATGCGCTTTCGCCCGCAGTTGGTTGGCAACCCGGCGATTCCGGCGCTGCATGGCGGTGCCATTGGCTCGCTTCTGGAGTCCACTGCGGCGTCCCTGGTGCTGTGGAAGACCGACGCGGTCGCCATCCCAAAGACGGTGTCGATCACCATGGACTACTTCCGACCGGCCAAGGCGCTCGACACCTACTGTTCTGGGCGAGTCACTCGGCTCGGGCGGCGCGTCGTCAACGTGCGCGTCGAAGCTTGGCAGGACGACCGGGACAAGCCCGTGGCAGCGGCGAATGCGACCTTCCTGCTGTTGCCGGACGCGTCCCCAGCTAGTCCTTCGCTGCACCGTTTACCTGTTCGGCGCTCTAGTCCGTAGCTGCACCGTCCTGCGGTCCAGCCCGCCAACCGCGCCACAGCAACAGCAACGCCGCCAGCAGTCCGCACCAGGGTCCGAACATCGCGCCACACAGCGTCGGTCGCCGCAGCTCGACTTCTTGGACCGACACCAGACCCGGCTGGGGTGAGGCATCGCCATCGACCCAGGTGGTCTGCCAGCGCACCCCGCCCTTGTCGTCGATGACGGCGGACCGGCCGCAGGTCGTGGGGCGGACCACCCATCTGCGCGTCTCGACCGCCGCCACGCGCGATGCAGACAGGTGCAGCTGTGAGCCCCGACCCGCGCCCAACCACGCATCGTTGCTTGCCGCCAGCAGTACCTGGGGACCCGCCGCCGCGGTACGACGCACCGCACGCGGCAGCATGTCTTCGTAGCAAATCAACGGCCCGGCCTGGACCCCGGCCACCCGCCCCGCACGCGTTGACAGGCGCGGCCGCCA
>CAYYHT010000949.1:0-2678 GCA_964471355.1 uncultured Enterobacteriaceae bacterium | reverse complement strand
GCCGTCACGCTGCATGACTTCATAGTTACGCTTGTCCATGTCGTCCTCCTGTGGATTGACGGAATGGTCTTAAGCAGAGTCTATGCCAAGCCGCCCACGACGGTTCAAAGCGGAATATCGACGAATTGCCCAACTAGGTTATATATTTTTGGATAAAGACGTATCAATACGGAGCTGGGGTGCCTGGGAACTCGATGGAGTCGGCGTCGTTGCGGTCGGCCTGTCCGAGAACGGCGTGCACATAGAACAGCGACTGTACCGTTGGGACGAGCTGCGCTCCTCCTCCATGCTGCGCGATTCTTGGATGTTCACCCCTGAGTCTGCTCGCTCATCCATGCGCATACGGCCGCGTGAAGGCGTGAGTCTGCAGGAGTTCTGTGACGATGTGGCTCACTGGCGCGGGGCGCTCGAGAGGCGCCTTCGCGGCGAGGCAGGCGAGTTCATGGCCGGTGCACGCGGAGATGAGTCGGATGTATAGCATGGTATAAGGGTGGCATGGCGCTCACTGTCTTCGGCCTGCTCGGCACTCATCTAGACAAGGGATTTGGAGCCAACCGCTGGGAGCGGTGGCGGCCCACGGTCTCGATCTTTCAGCATGACGAGCTGCTGGTGGACCGGTTCGTGCTGCTGTCCAGCGGCGAGCACTCCGATCTTGCCGACCGCGTCGAGCGAGATGTGCGCTCCCTGTCACCGGAAACCGAGGTTGTGCACGAGCCCCTAGAGCTGCATGACCCCTGGGACTTTGAGGAGGTGTACGCGGCCCTGTACGACTTCGCTCGACGGACGACCTTTGAAGAGGACCACGAGTACCAGGTGCACATCAGTACGGGCTCGCATGTGGCGCAGATCTGCATGTTCCTGCTGTGCGAGTCGCGGCACCTGCCGGCAAGCCTGCTGCAGACCGGTCCGCCCCGTCGCGGCACGTCGCCGGGGGGCACCTACGCGGTCATCGACCTGGACCTGCAGCGCTATGACCAGCTCGCCGCGCGGTACGACAACGAGCACAGCACCGCACTGGCCTTTCTCAAAGCGGGCATCGAGACCCGCTCGACGACATTCAACCGGCTGATCGAGCGCATCGAACAGGTGGCCATCGCGTCGGACGCACCCATCTTGCTGACGGGGCCCACCGGAGCGGGGAAGTCCCAGCTGGCGCGACGCATCTACGCGCTCAAGAAGGAACGGCGGCAGGTCACCGGTCCGCTGGTCGAGGTCAACTGCGCGACCTTGCGTGGCGATGGGGCGATGTCGACCCTGTTTGGCCACGTGCGCGGATCGTTCACCGGAGCCGATCGAGACCGGGCTGGATTGCTTCGCTCAGCGCATGGCGGCGTGCTCTTTCTCGATGAGATCGGCGAGCTGGGTGCCGACGAACAGGCGATGTTGCTGCGGGCCATCGAAGAAAAGCGCTGGCTGCCGGTGGGGGCGGACCGCGAGGTCGAGGCTGAGTTCCAGCTGCTGGCTGGCAGCAACCGGGACCTGCGCGCTGAAGTGTCGACCGGGCGCTTTCGCGAGGACTTGCTGGCCCGAATCGACCTGTGGCACTTCCGGCTGCCCGGACTGGCCGAGCGCCGCGAGGACATCGAACCCAACCTGGACTACGAGCTCGAGCAGTGGGCGCGGCGGACGGGAAGGCGTGTGGGCTTCAACCGCGAGGCGCGCCAGAACTTCCTGGAGTTTGGGCGGGGTCCGGCCGGGGCGTGGCGAGCCAACTTCCGGGATCTGAACGCAGCAGTGACCCGCATGGCGACACTGGCTGGTGGCCGTCGCATTGACACCGATCTGGTCGATGAAGAGGTCGGCCGCCTGCGCCAGAGCTGGGAGGGACAGGGCAGCGCGCAGTCGTCCCACATTCGCGGGTTGCTTGGCGACGCCCGGGCTGCAGAGCTCGACCGCTTCGACCGGGTGCAGCTCGAAGAGGTGCTGAGGGTCTGCCAGCTGGCACCGAGCATGTCGGCGGCGGGGCGGGAGCTGTTCGCAGTGAGTCGGAAAAAGAAGAAGAGCCACAACGATGCGGACCGGCTGCGCAAATACCTGATGCGCTTCGGGCTCAGCTGGTCTGAATTGTGACAAGGAGCGGCGAGCTTCGTCTCGCCGACTGCGGCGAGCTTCGTCTGACAAGGAGCGGCGAGCTTCGTCTCGCCGACTGCGGCGAGCTTCGTCTGACAAGGAGCGGCGAGCTTCGTCTCGCCGACTGTCAAACCCCGAAGAACTGCGCGAGCTTCTTGGCGGGCTCGGGGCTGGCGTCGACGCGCAGGGTGCCGTCTTCGAGCACGTTGGGGCGGATCCCCGAGATGCCGGCGGCTTGGCGCACGAACTGACGCAGAATCATCGGGTCCTCTTGTTCTTGGACCACGTACATCAGCCCTCCGGCGAGGTTTCGGACCAGGCGACCCCAGACCTCGCAGACACCGTCGATGGTGGCTAGCAGCTGACCTGCGAGCTCGGGCTTGCTGTCCCGGTGCGCGGCGACCACTGCCAGACTGCGTGCCAGAGCGTCCAGAGCGCCGTGAACATGAGTGACGACCGCGGGCCACAGGGTGCGGATGTCGAAGTCGACGATGTATTGCTCGACCGCGGCTCGAATGCCGTCCCGATGTTCGGCGAGGGCGCGCACTCCGGCCAGGGCTTGTTCTTCGGCCTGGGCTTCGTCGGGGGGCTGCTCCAGACCCTGACGG
>CAYYHT010000948.1:0-2680 GCA_964471355.1 uncultured Enterobacteriaceae bacterium | reverse complement strand
CAGCAAGACTTGGGCGCTGACCACGCCGAGCTGGCGACAGAGCTCGTCATAGAGTGCGACGAGAGCGCCCTGTCCCGCTGCTGCTGCGGCTTGACGGTCCACGGAGCTGGTGGGTTTGTCGAGCCCAAGTCGGGCCGCGCCGAGGCCGATCGAACCAGAGCTGACCAGAATGACCTCGCGCCCTTCTTCGCGCAGCCCGACCAGGTGTTCGATGAGTGCGCCGAGGCGCCCGAGCGCCAAGCCACCCCCCTTGCGGGTGACCACTGCAGTGCCGACCTTGACGACGATGCGCTTGGCCTTGGACAGGTGCTGGCGAGCTGAGTGCGGCATGACGCCGCCTTATAGCGCAAAGCGGTACACTCGGCCCCGCATGAGCTTCGACCCCGACACCCGCTTCTTCACGCCGACCGAGGCAAACAAGCTGCTCGCCGGGGTGGTCGAGCTCGTGAACAAGCTGATCAAGCGCGCTGACGAAGCGCGCGTCCTGGCAGACAGCGCGTCGTCCAATCCGAGCCTGCGCGCCCAAGAGGCTCTGGTCGCCGAGGCCGACTCACTCAAGGCCGCCGCCGAGGGATTCCTGCGCGAGGTCAACGCCATCGGCGTGCACCTCAAGGGCGTCGATCCGATCCTTGTGGACTTCCCCGCCCTGCGAAATGGACAGGAGTCGTACCTGTGCTGGCGCGACGGCGACGGCGAACGAATCGAGTGGTGGCACCCGCTGCACACCGGCATCGACGGCCGCCAGCCCCTGGACTATGGCGCGCTTGGCGAGTGGGAGTGGCTGAATTAGCCGCTGCTACTTCTCGTCAGGTCCGACATCCGGGTTGTCGTCGCCACTTAGGGTCACGCCGCTGGTCGCGCACCCGTTGTAGCCCTGGCTCAGTCGGTGGTCCCCGTCGAGGTCGGTCCACGGCGTCTGACAGATGTTGCAGCTGGCGTTGCGCTCGAGTCCGGCGTTCTCGCACGCGGTGCTGGCACCCAGGTGGTAGTCACCGGTTCGTGGAGTGGGGTCGACCAAGCACAGGGCGTCGCTGAAGTTGTTGCTTGAGCCAAAGGTGTTCTGGCCGCCATTCCCGAGATCGCTGTTGGCCAGGCCAATGGTCTGGAAGTTGAACCCACAGCTGCTCGGCGTGCAGTTCCGGTAGTACACCGCGCCAAGCGGCGGCGAGCTGCTGGGCAGCCCCGTGACCACCAGGTCGTTGTTCATGAACCGCCCCGGGTCGGAGTTGTGGTTCTCCTCCCAGGCCGCGTAGCGAAGCGCCCCGGAGCCACCGTCGATGATGTTGTTGATGATGCGGGCGCCCGATGCGGTTCGTCCGTTCATCATGCGCAGGCCAAACGAGGCGCTGAGCAGGCCTGTGGGGTCTCCGCCGTGAATGTAGTTGTTGGAGACGACGGGCTCGCCGTTGCCCGGGGTGGCGCTCACGCCGAAGGTGACAAAGCCCGTTCCGCCGTAGACCACATTGTTGAGAAGCCAGACATTGGACGAGTCCTGCCCGTCCACTCCTGCGCAGATCGACAGTGGATTGGTGGCATCGCAGTCGCCCGCATCGAGCATCGAGCCACGGACGCACACCGAAGGAGACGAGGTCGAGCTGCCCTCGAAGCTTGCCGCTGCCGAGATGGTGCCAGTACCACCGTAGATGTTGCTGTCCTCGACGACCACACCGAATCGATCCGGGTCACAACAGCTGTAGGCGGGGCCTACCGGCTGGACCTGTCCCGATGCGAGCGTGCCGCTTAGGCCCTCAGCTTGCACGCCTACGCACACCCGAGCGTTGGTGCAGGCAGCAGTCTGGTTGATGTCCGAGTTGTAGATCTGACTGCGAGAGGCATTCTCGAAACGCACGCCAATGCCCACATCACCGGGTCCGGCGTCCAACGAGCTGTTGTTCACCAGCGCCGAGCTGCCTCCCTCGACGATCAGCCCGGCCGAGACGTGGATGACCGCGGCTCCCACCGTGGCGGCCGATGGAACGCTTCCACCGGTGAAGTCACTGTTGGCGATGTCCAGCACCGAGCCACCCCGGGCTGCAACCGCGACCGACGTCAGCACGAGGTCGGTGGCGGGCCCCGAAGAGTCGCCGCCTAGCACCGTCACCAAGTCGAACAGTCCCGTCGAAGCATTCTCGAGCTGAATCCCGGCGATGTTGCGGAATCCGCCTCCGGGATCGACCGTGACATTGGTTGCATTCAAGGTCGAGCCGATGACATTGATGCCCGATGCCCAATCGGTGAGCGCCCCCAGCGTCGGGTCTGCCGTGACCACATCGGCCATCGTCACACTGCTGCCGGTGATGTCCAGTGTGCTGCCGTTGAGCACCGCAATGGCCACGGTGTTGCGCTCGTTGGGAACGGCCATGTCGACGGCAAGATTGGTCGCTGTGGCGGTCACCGCTGCTGATGTACTGTCCAGATACAGACCGCGAACCGTGCCTAGCGCGGCGGCAACAGTGTCTCCGCCATCGATCACGACGTTGTCCAGCGTGACGCTCGCCGTGGACGTGGGAATGACCTGCACGCCCACCGCGGACAGTTCTCCCGATGGAGTGTGCACCGTCACATCGCGCAGGACGGCTGTGCCCCCGCCAATCACGACGCTGTGCTGCAGAATATTGGTGCTGGCCTGCAGTTGGACCGTCAGCCCATCAAGCTCGGTCACGCCGGTGTAGCCTCCGCC
>CAYYHT010000947.1:0-2683 GCA_964471355.1 uncultured Enterobacteriaceae bacterium | reverse complement strand
GTCGCCTGTCTGCTTCCCCTGCTCCCGCTGAGGATCGCATGGACACACCATCACTTTGCCATGCCGGGCAGCATCCCGACACACGACTACCCGGCGATTCAACTCGATCGGGTGTGGGGCTCTCTGACAGGTGAATCGCGGCCCGCCAGAGAATCAATCTCATCGCTGATCAGCTTTGTGGGGGACTCAAGCAGTTTTCTGTCGGCAGCCTGGGGTGCAGATGCGCCGGATGCATTTTCGCCGTTCCGGCTGATGGGCTGGCTGCTCGTCGGCATCCGCTCTGCCGTCGCCGAGGTCGACAGGACCGCGGCCAAAGCGAGGATCTTGGCCAGATGAATCATTGGGCAGCTCCATCGTCCGTGACTTCGCACCCGCAGCTCTGCTAATCGGTCTGCCCGGTTCTACAGCGACCCAAGACATTGCCCGTTCGGCGATCAGGACCGGCGGAAGGAGACATTTCGGCGATGTCTCTGATTGCCTCATCAAGTCATCGAGGCGCCACCTTGCCGGAGACTCCGGCGTGATCGTGCCGCACAGAGGTGCACCATCCTGGTAGCGGCGGTTGCTGCAGCGTCGTCTTATGGGGCCGCGGTGAGAACCCTCCTGCCGCTGCTGCTGCTCGTCGCCTGTGACGACACCGTGCTGATCCCGTGCGGCTCCTTCACCCCCGACTGGCATGGGGTGAACTGCACGCTGCAGGTCCACTGCATCAGCTGCCATGGCGACGTCCACGACAATCCGCCCGTGCAATTCACGGTGTTGCCCGGCGACCTGATCACCGACATCAATGAAGGGCGCGGTGAGCTCGTTGTTCCTGGAGAACCGGGACAATCGAGGCTGTGGCGGGTGCTTTCCGGCGAGATTGATCCGGTGCTGGACTACAAGCTGATGCCGCTGGGCACCCTCGACCCGCTGCCAGACTCCCAGATCGATCACGTTCGAGAATGGATCGAGACGGGCGCGCTCATCGAGGAGGGATGGTGATTCTGCTGCTCAGCGCAGTCGCCTTCGCGTCGGGGATCGAGCCCCGCTGCATCGGAGAGAACCCGGTTCCGTACTACGAACAGGTCCAGGTCGACTTCCTGCAGAACTACATCGCCCTCGCCGGAACGCTGTCGCCCATCCATGGGCCCATTCCCCACGCCCCCGGTACTGGTGCCGTGGGCCTCGATCTGAATGTCATCCCGCCGTTGACCTGCGCGCGTCGGTTCGCGCTCAACGCGAGCAAGACAGAAAAGACCAACAAGATGCCGGTGCTACCGCGTCCACGGGTCACCATGGCCCTGCCGCTGTGGGGGGACTGGATTGGTTTTGCGGGATTCGCCTACGTCCCGCCGCTGCAGGTTGCCGGTCAACGCAGCACCATCGTGTCAGGAGAGGTGGGCGTCGGCTTGCCCTTGTCGGACGCGCTGCAAGTTGGCGGCCGAGTGCACACCACGGCGATGAAGACCATTGCGGACGCCGCGAGTGCAATCGATCCCGATGCCGAGCCGGCAGACGACCTGTATCTGGCGAATACCTACGGATTGGACGTGATGGTGGCGCGGCCCATCGGGGGCATCACCCCATACGCCGCGTTGGGCATCACGGACGTGTCCACGTACTTCTGGGTTGGGGACGACGGCGTCATGTCGAACAACATGCATCCCTATTTCGGCCCGGTCGCTTCGCTGGGCACCGATGGCTTGATCGGGAACGTGCGCTGGGGCGCCGAGCTCTATGCCGCCCCTGGTGGCCACAGCCGCCCCGACCGATCCTTTCCGAACGAGGTGGGCTTCGGGGGCTACGGCCATCTGTACACAGGCCGCATCCGGGTCGCATTCGAGTTGGGTGCGCCCGACAAAGGGAGTGTGGAGCCATGAAGAAGCTATCGCGACGCGACCTGCTGACGGGGACCGCGCTGTTTGGCACGGTCCCGGCACTCGCCTCAGGCTGTGCCGACGAGCGTGAGCACATCGTGGCCGAAGATGCCCTCGAAGAGGGCGTGGCGCTGATTTTTCAGTATCCGCCGCAGCACGAGGCCTTCATCGTCAAGCTGGGCCGACCGGCCGAAGGCGGTGTGGGGCCGGACGGCGACATCGTGGCCTTCCACACGGCGTGCCCGCACATGGGCTGCCCGATCAATCCTGCGGGTCCCGAGCAACTCGGCACAGGCGTGTTCGGCCCGTGCCGTTGTCACCAGTCGACCTTTGATCTCAAGACCAGCGGCCGGCAGATCTACGGTCGGGCCACACAGAACCTGGTCCGCGTCCTCATCGAGAGCGACTTGGGCGAGATCTACGCCGTGGGCATCGAAGGACTGCCCTTTGGCGAGGCGTTGAAGGCGTGAGCGACCACCCCTCCCGTCGAGACGTTGCCAAAGCGGCCCTCGTAGCTGCCGGTGCCACTGCGGCCGGATGCGGTAGCCTGCAGGCGAGCAATCGCGAGCTGCTGCTTCCGCCGCCCAACGCCCTGGTGCAATCGACAGCGTGTGCCTTCTGCGTCGTCGGCTGCGGCTACAAGGTCTATAGCTGGCCCGTCACCGACATTCCCGGAGCGCGGGCCGCCGCCCACAATGCGCTGGGCGTGGACTACCCAACGGCTGCATTCGGCCCTTGGATCTCGCCGCAAATGCACAACGTGGTGAGCATCGGCGGTGAACCGCACAACATCGTGATTTTGCCCGATCCCGATGCCACAGTGG
>CAYYHT010000946.1:0-2687 GCA_964471355.1 uncultured Enterobacteriaceae bacterium | reverse complement strand
GACGCGGGTGCCGACGTCATCACCGTGCACGCCGAAGCCAGCGTGCACCTGCACCGCAGCATCCAGGCCATCAAGGCCACCGGCGCCAAGGCAGGCGTGGCCCTCAATCCCCACACTCCCGAGAGCGTGCTCGAGTACGTGCTCGACGATCTGGACCTGGTCCTGGTCATGAGTGTGAACCCCGGATTCGGCGGCCAGAGCTTGATCGAAGGCGTGTTCCCCAAGATCGAGAACCTGCGAAAGGCCATCGATCTGCGTGGCTTGTCGACACTCATCGAGGTCGACGGTGGGGTCAAGACCACGAACGCCCACCGGTTCACCGCGGCGGGCGCTCATGTGCTGGTCAGCGGCTCGGGTGTGTACAAGGCAGAGGACCGAGGCGCAGCTATCGCCGCTTTGAAGGCCTCCTAAGGCGACTCTCAACAGGATCGGTTGGATGTTGTGAGTGGGTGCCCCCTAAGCATCGGGTGTCAGAAACGAACCCTTTGCTAAGAGAGACCACAATGACCGCGATCAGCTTGACCAGCCTTCCCGACGCTCCTTCTGCCACCGAGGAGGCGTTCAACCAGAGCTTGGTCCGCGCCTATGTGAACAGCACCTGGGTGACCGCCGCGTCTGGCGCATTCATGCTCTTCGCCTCGATGGTGTGCACGGTCCTGATTCCAAGTCAGGTCGCCGTGTTCAAGCCGGCCGCGATTCAGATTCTGTGGATGCTCGGCGTCTGCGGAGGCCTTGCAGGTACCGTGCGCGTCCTGACCATGCCCAGCGAGCTGCGCATGCTGGCCAATGCACCCGAGCTTGCCGCACAGGGGCTGTGGAGCCTCTGCGTGACCTTCGTCGGCGCACTTCCGTACCTCATGGCCGCCGGCTGGCTCGCTCTCGCCTGGGTCTCGGCCCTGGTCTGGTAGGAGGGAGGGGTCAGGATCCTCCTATTCCTATTCCGCTACCGCCGCGGATCCTGATTCTTGGCTCGCCTATGTGGGGTCAGGATCCTCCTATTCCTATTCGCTAGGAAATCTGCGACCTCTTCTACCAGCCCTCGGGAACGGCGCCTCCTAGACAGGTGATGGTGTTCGGTCTGCCGGGCCGCGACCACAGCGCCTTGCGGGGTCGGTCGACGCTGCCCAGAAGCAGTCCCTCACCGATTGGCCACGAGGGCGCATTTCCAGCCGAGAGGGAGTGCAGGCCGCTCTGCCACGGACCGATGATGTAGGTGTGTCCGGCGGCACTGCAGCCCAAGAAGTCGGTCCACGCTCTGGCGAAATCGAAGCCTGGTTGGCATCCAAAGCTGTGGCAGGTCCTGAACCACCACAAGGCATCGGGTCCAGACAGCCGCTCCTTGACGGCATCGAGCTGGGGCCGGAGAGGCGCGCCGTTCCGCAGTGAGTCACGGGTTAGCGCCTTTCGGTCGATCAAAGCAGTGCCCCACTGGCCGTGGCCCCAGAACTGGACTTCATCGATGGTGTGCTCGGGATGAACAGTCGCAAGCCACTCGAGTGCTTCAGCCCATGTGGCGGCCCCAAACCAGTCGTCTAGCCGTCCCATCGCGCCGTACAGGCGGCCTCCCGCGATCCAGGAATGGGTCAGGCCCACCCGAAAGCGGCCGGTGCAGGTTCGGTCGTAGATCATCAGGCGCAGGCCCATGGTCTCAATGTAGGGCGGACGGGACGGGGCTGCTCGAGGGAAGTGCCTCCAAATTTCCTAGTGAATAGGAATAGGAGGATCCTGACCCCGTCTAAATAGGCTAGCAGTACGGATCAACGGCGGTCGGCGAATAGGAATAGGAGGATCCTGACCCCTCCGCGAGAGACCCCTCCGCGAGACCCCTCCGCGCACGCACCGCGCCCACGCTCCCAGTCCAGCGACGCGAGCTACGTCAGACCCAGTCACCCCGTTGCACAGCCGCAGCCCGTCGCTTTCTTCCCCGAACGGTGCACGGCCGGCCATCGATGACGTCGATTCTGGGGAAGTAGCTCTTGGGCGCGTAGATGACGCTGAGAGCGAGCACCGAGGCGAGCACAGAAGCCGCGCCACTCGCGAAGGCCGCCGCAGACGGATGACGCCGGGCAGCCACCACAGCAGCAATCACCCCGACGGAGCTGTTCAACAGCACAGCCGCCGCTCCCAGCAGCACGAGCATGATGTGCAGATCCAGACCGCCGTACCGTCCGCGAATGTTCGCCTCGGCCACGATCAACGCGATCACACACAGCAGCATGTAGGCGAGGAAGGTGGTGAGCACGCTGACTCGCAGCGACATCGGCATGGTCAGTGCGGCCAGCTCGTCGGCGTCTTGAAGCTCGTCGCTCATGCAACCACTTCCAGGCGCGCCCGCACATGCTTATGCCACGGCGTTCCTGCGACTGGATCCCGGTCCTCGCTGCTCGTCAGCTCATTGACCGGCACCCCGTAGACCTGCACGCCATCATCGCTCGGGTAGGCCACGCCCTGCCCATTCGGCAGGCTCACATGCCCCGGCCACATCGTGTCGGTGACTTCGACGGGAGCCTCGGCCGACCCACGCTTGGTGATGACCCGCACCCGTCCGCCCGCCACAACGCCAATCTTGGCGGCGTCCTCGGGGTGCATGCGCAGGGTGCCCTCGGCACCGCCTCGCCACTGTGGATCGCGGTACAGGGTGTTTGCGGTGTCCGACCGCCTCTCGCCTGCGGACAGCACAAACGGGA
>CAYYHT010000945.1:0-2688 GCA_964471355.1 uncultured Enterobacteriaceae bacterium | reverse complement strand
GCCCGAAGAGCGCCCGCAGCTCGTTGCCGACCGCGCCCTAGCCCTGTTCCGCTGAGGGTCGCCACCCCTGCAGTGCCGCTTCCACCATGTCGAAGCGGTCTTGCCCCCAGAACAGCACCTCGCCATCGATGAGGAAGCTGGGGACCCCGCAGCATCCGGCGGCCTGAGCGCGCTCCGTATTGGCGCGCAGCTGTGCCTTGATGGTCGGATCAGCGGTCCGTGCGAGCAGAGCGGCCGCATCGAAGCCCGCGTCGGTCAGAACCTCGGCGAGCACCTGCGGGTCTCCGATGTTCAGGCCCCGGCCCCATGCCGCCTCGTACAAGGTCGGCGTGGAGGCCGGCTCGGCAATGGCGATGCGACAGGCTGCGACTGTCCGCAGGGGAAAGGCCTCGGGGAATCGGAAGGGCACCTGCCAGTGGGTCGCCCAGCGCTGCAAGTTCGTGCCATTCCAGCGCTGCTTGGCTTCGCTGAAGGTGGCCAGAGGCACATCGGCGGTACCGATGCTGCGAAACAGGCCTCCGAGTAGGATGGGAACCAGCTCCAGCCGGGCTTGATGGCGGTCCGCGATGGCTTGAATGCGGGTGCTGGCCAGGTAGCTATACGGGCTCGAGAAGTCGTGGAAGAAGGTGAGCGCGGCACCGGTTCGCGTGGCTGCAATCGGCTCGCGCGGGGGCAGGCCGAGCTGCTCCTCCACAAAATGCAGCTGGTCGACGCCCCAGATCATCGGACCATCGTCGACAAACAGGCTCGGCACCCCGAATAGACCGCGCTCGACCCCTTCTGCAGTGGCCGCAAAGAGCGCTGCCTTCATGGCGGGGTCCCGGTAGCATCCGGGCTCGAGTCCGTGTTTCTGGGCGATGTCGTCCAGCACCGCGTCATCTGAGAAGTCACCGCCGTCGACGTGGTACAGCCGAAACAGGTCCGCGGCGATGGGCCCCGGGTCCGACGCCGCCAGTACCAGCCGCATGGCCTTGACCGAGCGAATGGGATGCTTGGGGTTGGGCGTCACCGTCACACCCAGTCGCTCTGCCTGTCGCACCCGATCGCGCAGATCCAGGACCGCTCGCGGTGCGCTCATGGTCTGGGCCGGGTTCTGTGAAGAGGCGTGGGCCTTGTACAGCCCGCCCAACAAGACCGGCTTGTAGACAAGTTTTGCCCCTGCCCTCGCCGCCAATTCCTCGACAGCCGTGGAGGCCAACCACGCATAGGGACACACAACATCGAACCAGAACTCAAGGGTCATGGGCGATTATAGGGAGGCATGGCCAAGACACCCGGAAACATTCGCGGAGCGCGCACCATCGCGCGAATCGTCGACGCCGCGGCTCGATTATTCGGCAAGGAAGGCTACAACGGCGCCTCCATGAACGCTGTCGCCGCAGCGGCCGGAGTCAGCAAAGGCCTGCTGCACTACCACTTCCGCAGCAAAGAGCACCTGCTGATCGAAGCCCAACGCGCCACCTTCAAGCAGATTCACCTGCGTTTCGACGACCGCTTCGCACAGGGAAATCGAGGCATGGAGCATGCCCTCGAAGGGCTGGACGCCTTGTGGCAGGCGGTGCGTGATGTGCGAGCCTGGGCCCCCTTTGTGGTCGAGACCTGGAGCCTCGCCGGCGACAACGAAGTCGTACGCAACCACCTCGATGAGTTCTATGCCGAGGCCATGGAGCTGCTTCAGAATGGCATCGAGCGCGCATTTGAGGGCCAACAGCTCGCCCTGCCAGCAGACCGGCTAGCCAACATCGTGCGCGTGGTGCTGCACGGCCTCGTGGTCGGCCTCGCGTTCGCCAAAGACGAAGACGACGTCGCGCGCGTCGAGCAGGCCTACATGGACATGCGTGAGATCTTCGCGACCGTCGCCCTGGAGCCTAAAAGTTCCACCGGGTGAACAGTTCCTGGCGGAACTTGCCGAACTCGTGGACCGCGCCGTCCTCGCCGCGCAGCTCTTCGAGCACTTCGACAAAGCGGGTGTTCAGCACCACCAATCGGTGGGCCAGCACCGTCGCAATCGAGATTCCAAGCTTCAGAGCAGCGGGGTCGCCGTCCTCGACCATGCCCTCGTAGGTGGTCTTGTCGATGGCAAAGATGCGCAGAGAGCTGGTCGCACGCACCGTGGCGGTACGTCGGGTGCCCGTCAGCAGGCTCATTTCGCCGAGCACAGCGCCGGGTCCAGCCTGGCCGATGACGTGGGTCTGGCCTGACGTGTCTGACTTCTCGACGACGACGGTGCCTTCGATCAGACACACCAGTCGCGGGCCGTCCTCGCCTTCCTCCATGACCACTGCCCCCGACGGCCAGAACTCGACACGACCGGCCGCAGCCAGACGTTCGACTTCGTCGTCATCGAGGCCCTTGCACAGAGCCGTTTCCTTTAGCTGTAGCACCAGTTTTTCAGACACAGCGTCTCTCCCTTGAGCGGCTAGAGCCCACGAAGCACAGTGGCTTTGCCCACACGCCCAATGGCCAGCATGTACGCAGCGGTGCGCAATGGCACCTGTTTCGACTTGGAAATCTCCACAACGAGGCTCATGGCCTTGTCGACAGCCCGATCGAGCTCTTCGTGCACGCGCTCTTCAGTCCACCGGTAGCGCTGAAGGTTTTGAACCCACTCGAAGTAGCTGACGGTCACGCCCCCGGCGTTCGCCATGATGTCGGGGGTTACGATGATGCCGCGGTCCCGGAAGATCA
>CAYYHT010000944.1:0-2695 GCA_964471355.1 uncultured Enterobacteriaceae bacterium | reverse complement strand
TAGCCGCCGCCGCCTCCGGGAGCCTCGGCGTGGTAGGAGCCACCGCCGCCGCCGAAGCCCCCATTGCCGGCCTGGGAGCAGTTGTTGTCGCAGTTGCCGCCGACCAGTCCTTGCAGCCAGCCGCCGCCTCCCGTGGACGCGTTGGCCCCATTGGCTCCGCTGGTGAGACGCCCGCCACCGGCTCCGGCGCGGTTGGCGCCAGAACTAGCGCCGCCATTTCCACCGGTGCCCCCGGTGCAGCCACTGTTGCGGCCGTTGCGGCCATCGTTGCCAGTGGACGCGTCGGTGTAGCCCGTTCGCGCGTCGTAGCCGCGAGACGCTCCAGAGCCCGCTCCCGCGACCAGCAACGGGGCGTCGTTGAACTTCATGACCCAGGTAGCTCCGCCACCACCGCCGGTGTACTGCTTGGTGCTCTCTCCGCGCTGACCGACAACGATCTGCAGGATGTCGCCCTGAACCAGGTCGAAGTCGCCGATCATGATGGCGCCCCGGCCCGGGTAGTTGGGCGACGAAAGGGTGTTGCCTCCGCCAGCGGCTCCTCGCGCTTCGATGCGGTAGGTCGCGGTTTCGGGCACGGTCCACAGTTGGTAGCCCGGGGCGAACATGTTGAAGTAGTCACTGTTCTCGTCCCAGGACTCGCCGTAGGCCGAACGGCACTGAGCCAGCGAAGGCCCTGTCTGCCCAGAGACGCCACAGCTGGTGAAGGTGAAGGTGCTGTACGGGTACAACTCGCAGTCCGCCTGGACCGAGGCGTCGGTGTCGTCGCAGTCGGTACCGCTGAAGTCCTCGGACGGCTCGCCGTCGCCGTCCTGGTCGTAGTCGTCGCCGCCATCGCAGGCCTCGTCGACGCCGGTGTACCAGATCTCGGGCAAGCCGGGACGGGCTGTTGGGTCCAAATCATCGCAGTCGAGCGCCGAGATGCTGCCGTCGCCGTCCGCATCGTTGTCGCACACATCGCCGACGCCATCGCCATCGAGGTCGTCCTGGGCAGCGTTGTCATCGAGGGGGCAGTTGTCGATGTCGTCGTCGAAGCCGTCGTTGTCGTCGTCGTCATCGACGCAGTCGGCATCTGCATCTGTATCGGAGTTGGGGAATCCATCGTCATCGGTGCCGTCGCAGTTCTGGTCGATGCCGTCGCAGACTTCGGTGCCGCCAGCGTTGATGGCGGGGTTGCCATCGTCGCAGTCGCCGTTTTCGGCGCTGTAGTCGTCGCCGTCCGCGTCAGTCAGGCCGCCGTCACAGATGGCGCTGCCGCTGCAGTCGTTGTCGATGCCGTCTCCGCAGACCTCGTCCTCGCCCGGAGCGATGTCGCCGTCCAGGTCATTGCAGTCGAGCGAATCACCGACGTAGCCAGAAGGTTGGGTGCAGGCATCAACCGTGAAGGTGGCGTTGCCATATCCGTCGCCGTCGAAATCCGCGTACCAGGTCTGTTCATCGGTGGGGTCTTCATCTGCAACACCGTTGCAGTCTTCGTCGGTTCCGTTGCAGAGCTCGTCGGCGCCCGGATGCACGGCACTGTCGGCGTCGTTGCAGTCGGTCGCATTTGACACGTAGCCTGTGGGCTGGTCGCAAGCCGCCATCACCCCGGCCGAGTCGCCGTAGCCGTCGCCATCGGTGTCCACGTACCATGTGGTGCCGCCGCTGGCGTTGTCGTCGATGGCCGCGTCGCAGTCGTCGTCCTCGCCGTTGCAGATCTCAACTGCGCCCGGAAAGACGTCGTTGTCGCTGTCGTCACAATCGTCACAGGCGGCCCAACCGTCCGAGTCCGCGTCGTCGTAGCCGGTGCTGCCATCGCAGTTGTAGTCGGTGGGGTCGGTGCAGTCGTCTTCGAGGGCGTCGGGGTGAATCTCGGCGTCGTCGTCGTTGCAGTCGTCTCCGTCTTCGACAAAGCCAGCGGGAGAGTCGCAGGCGGTCGTCTCAGTGTCGGCGTTTCCGTGACCATCGCCGTCGAAGTCCGCGAACCAAGACGGTGCATCGTCGATGTTCTGGTCGATAGTCCCATCGCAGTCGTTGTCGATGCCATCGCAGACCTCGTCGGCAAAGATATGGATGAGTGGGTCGGTGTCGTTACAGTCCTCGCCCGAGTGCACGCCATCTTCGTCGACGTCGATCAAGCTGGGGTCGTCCGTGTTGCGACAGGACAGCAACAGGGCCAGACAGAGAATCAGTGCGCGGTTCATGGGGGCCTCCGCGCCCATTGTGCCCGAGTCGCTGGCTCAGCGCTCGCCCATCACCCACCGCGCCACGTCCAGGGTGTCCAAGACCAGGGACAGGCCGATGGTGAGCATCAAGGCGGTGACCCATTGGCGAACCCGGCTGCCGGGGGCGAGCATGGCGCGTTCCCGAATCAGAAACAGCAGCAGGGGCGTCCAGATCACCAAGTGAGGCAGTCCCAACAGGCGGGTGAATCCGTGGAACTGAGCCTGGCCCACCATCCACGGCGCGACGATGGCAAAGCTGGCCGCGACGGTCTGGCCGACGCGGTGCTCCAAGAAGCCGAGCGAGGCGGTGTTGACGGCAACCAGCCACAGCACCCACACGGGTATCCACGGCGGTCCCGCGAGCAGTCCGTCCACCAAGACAATGCCTGTGGTCACGTGGGAACGGCGGGGGGATGGGGCATGCAGACGGGCGTCACACTGGACAGCTTAGCGATGCGCGGGTACATGGGGGGCATGAGTTTCCGTTTCACCAA
>CAYYHT010000943.1:0-2702 GCA_964471355.1 uncultured Enterobacteriaceae bacterium | reverse complement strand
GATTGGATTCAAGGTGGTGGACCGCCCCCTGCCCTGCCCCGACGAGCTGCACGAAGCCGCACTCGAGGCTGCACACAACTCGATCTGGGCCGCGGCACCGAACGGCGCTGAGGCCACGGTCAAGCACATCGTCGAGTTCCGCAAATGATCGGCCTGTTGCTGGGACTGGCACTTGCCGATTCGCCGCTGACCACGCCGGAGTACCACCTGGTGTACGCGGAACATCCGATGGTCGCCACCGCAGCCGAGGGCGGGGTCATCGACGACGAACTGTTCGAGTTTCTGGTGCGCGGAAAGCGCGGCATGGACCTCAAGGCCGCCGTCGTCAATGCGCTGTCCTGGAACATCGACGGCCAAGACAACGCGACCGCCTTCCTCCATGCCTTGGCCAGGCGCAAGGACCGTCCTGCCGCCGAGTTGCTGGCCTTTCCAACCCTGATCGAGCCGCACGAAGCCTTCGTCTATGGCTACCTGCTAGCAATGGACGACTACTTCGAGCCCAGCGCGGCGCTCCCCTGGCTGGCCCAGGCCCGCGAGCAGCTGCCCAAGAGCAAGACCGTCGCGCTGATTGAGTCGTTGGTCGTCGCCCAGATCGCCCTCGAAGGCGACTGGTGCGCAGTATACACCGGCGTTGACGCAGTCTTCGAGGCACCCAAGCTGCGCCCCGACATGAAGTTCGCCGCCGAGACGGTGATTCGCGACTACATCAACCTGTACGAGGACTCCTGCCCCACCGAAGAGGAGCTTGCACTGGAGCAAGAGCGCCTAGAGCAGGAAGAAGCCGCGCTGCAGGCCCAGCAGGAACAACCCAAGCGCAAGCGTCGCGGCAAGCGCTAGATCTGCTAGTGTGCGCCCCATGGCCGACACACTGGTCCTCTTAGTCGAGGACAACGAGATGAACCGCGACATGCTCTCTCGCCGCCTCAAGCGACGCGGGTTCGAGGTGTTGATCGCCGTCGACGGCCAGCAAGGCGTCGACATGACGGCCGAGCATTCACCGGCGCTGGTCCTGATGGACATGAGCCTGCCGGTGATGGACGGCTGGACAGCAACGCGGGCGCTCAAGGACAACGCGCAGACCGCCAGCATTCCTGTCATCGCCCTCACCGCGCATGCCATGGCCGGCGACCGAGAGAGGGCCATCGCTGCCGGGGCTGACGACTACGACACCAAGCCCGTGGACTTCAAGCGGCTGCTCGAAAAGATGCACGCGCTGCTCGGCGAGTCTGGCACGTGATCGAACTTGCGCTGCTGCTGTGCGGCGCGGCGGTCGGTGCCGGCGCGGTCTACCTTCTCAGGAAGCCCCAGCCGATGGCGAGCCAGCTGGTCGAGGACACCCCGACCGCGCGCATCTCGACGGGACCCGACATCGACGAGGTGTTCCTGGCGTTGATGAGCCACCAGTTCCGCACGCCCCTGACCAACATCATCGGCTACAGCGAGCTGCTGCAAGAAGACGCCGTCTTCCTTGAACAGAACGACTTCGTTCCGGACCTGGTCAAGATTCGCCGATCTGGAGAGCATCTGATGGTGCTGCTCGATGACATCCTCGATCTGGCCCGCATCGCCACCAACCAGGCCGTGGCCGAGCCGACCGAGGTGGACGTTCCCGAGCTGCTACAGTCGCTGCAGAGCGAGGTGCAACCCCTGCTTCGCCGCACACTGGCCACGTTCGAGGTGTCCTCAGCCGAGGACATGCTGACGATTCACACCGACGGCCCAAAGCTGACGCGTGCCCTGTCCAACCTGGTTCGCCAGGTGGTCGCCCTGGCCGCCCAAGGCACCCTGCGACTCGACGCGGCACAGCAAGGCGAGTTCGCCACCTTCACGCTTCACCAAGACGCCCTGGTGCTGAACAAAGACCAGACAGAAGCGCTGATGCTCGACTTCAAAGACCTCACCGACACCACCGTCGAAGGGAGCCATGGTGCCGGACTCGGCCTGGTCGTGACACGCGAGTTCAGTCGCCTGCTAGGCGGAGACCTGACGATCAAGCCGACGGGGTCCGGGGTCGAGTTCGCACTGCGCATCCACGCCAGTGAGTAGCCGCTACTCAAAAACCGGCGGCCAGTGAAACCCTATGCCCGCTTCGGCCTCGATGGCTTTGACTGGCTTCAGCCCATCGTTGCCTGTGCCCTCGGTCAGCTCGGTGGCCACCGCGGTCATGGGGTCGACATCGAAGGCCTTGCCGTCACCCAACACCACGCGCGCCAGCTTTCCCTCCGGCTTGGCCAGCACGCCTGCGGTCGATGCTGGGCACGTGCCGGGCAGGGTGACGATGGTCTCGCCACCGATGGTCCAGGCACAGTGATCCCCGATAGCGGTCAGCACCACCAACAGCGCTGGCGCCTCTTCGACGACCGGTTCGGGAGCGACCTCGGCCACCGGGTCCGCCTCGATCGGCGGCACGGTCGGCTGTTCGACATCGGAGCCGGAGCACGCGAACATCAGGGCAATCAACAGCTGGGTCATGTGGGGCCTCGACCGCATTGGTAGCACACGCCGCCGGCGATCAGGTGTTCTGCGCACCCATCAGCTCTGCAGGCGGCTCGCGCACATCCCAGACCAGCCCGACGACCGCCAGCAGGCGCAGCAGCACATAGGTGATGTCCAGCTGCCACCACGCAAAGCCCTGGCGCGCCGAAGACTGGTAGTGGTGGTGGTTGTTGTGCCAGCCCTCGCCGAAGGCGATGAGCGCCACG
>CAYYHT010000942.1:0-2704 GCA_964471355.1 uncultured Enterobacteriaceae bacterium | reverse complement strand
CCAAGACGGCACCGACGCATTCCCCTACGGCACCGACTGCGACGACTTCGACGCAACCATCAACGAGACCGCGACGGACATCCCGGGCGACGGCATTGACCAGGACTGCAAAGACGGCGATGCGCTGGTCGGCGGTGGGGACAGCGACGAAGACGGCCTGCTCGACGACGACGAAATCGCGTTGGGAACCGATCCCTTTGACCCAGATACCGATCGCGACGGCATCGAAGACGGCGAAGAGGTCGACATCGGCACCGACCCGCTCGACACGGACACCGACGGTGACGGCCTGGACGACGGGGCCGAGCTCGACGCTGGCGCCGACCCCCTCGATGCGGACAGCGATGCCGACGAACTCGATGACGGGACAGAGGTCGACCAGGGCACCGACCCCACCGACTCCGACAGCGACGACGATGGCGTGTTGGACGGCGACGAGGCAGCGAACGACACCGATGGGGACGGCACCATCGATGCGCTCGACACCGACGATGATGGCGACGGCGTGCTGACCCTCGACGAAGGCACAGGCGATGCCGACCAGGACGGCACCCCCGACTTCCTCGACACCGACAGCGACAACGATGGCTCTTGGGATGGCGTGGACCCCTCGCCCACCGATGACGGCGCGGACGGCTCGCCCATCGAGGCTCCGGCCCTGCCAGACAGCTACGGTCTGGGGTGTGGCTGCGCGACCGAAGGCTCGGGCGGACTGCCGGGCCTGGCTTGGCTGCTCGTTCCGTTGCTCGCACTTCGACGCCGCGCCAGCGCCTGATCAGCCGCCGGCGGTATCGATCGCTAGCATGACCACAGCACTAAAGGCCAACCCGGCAACACAGCCCATGGCCGCGGCACTGACATAGAGCACCGAGATTGGCGGCGCTCCAGCGCCGGCCGTCGGTATGGCTGCCAGAAAGGCTTCAGGCTGAACGCGCAGCGGAGGCAGGTTCGCTACCGGCACAAACGGCACCGAATCGGTCGGCTCCTGTTCGGATTGCCAGTCCGAGCGATTGGACTCCAGCCATTCTCGGACCACAAATGCGTCGGTGATGCGGCGCTCCGGATCAGGGTGCGTGCACTTGCGGATCAGGTCACGCAGCCAATCGGGAGTGCCGTCGCCGGGATCGAGCGGTCGCGCCCGCGTTTTCCACTGCAGTGCTCGCTGAACCCGGCTGGACTGCCGTCCCCAAGTGGCGGCGGGGAAAGGCGCTCGGGCGGTCAGCGCCTCGTAGAGCAGACAGCCAAAGGCATAGACCTCGGCCGCAGTGCCGTGTCCCTGACGGTCAGCAAGCACCTCGGGGGCCATGTAGGACACGCTGCCGCCCAGGTCGCCCGACCGCTCAGCGTCCGCTGGGTCCATGACGTGGTCCATGCCGAACAGCACGACCGATTCGTGGTCGGTGATGAACACGTTCATGGGCGTGAGATCGCGGAACTGCAGGTCCCGCTCATGCAGGTGTGTCAGCGCATCGGCCACTCGCGACAGCACGCGACACGCCGTGCGATGGTCTAGCGGTCCACGCAGCAGCTGATCAGCCAGTGACTCGGCGCGGAATGGCTCAAAGGCGCACCAGCGCAGCCCGTCCTCGGCCTCGACTCCGGCGTCGACCCGAGTCGGGATGGTGTTGTGCGACAGCGTGCGCAGCGCAAACAACTCGCGGCGGTGCAGGGCAGCCGTGGCTTTGTCCCATGGCGCGACCTTGAGCACCACCGTCTTGTCCACGACATTGGCGTTGTGGGCCGCATAGAGAAGCGGCTCGGTATAGGTCAGGACCTCGTCGATAACCCAGTCCCCAAGCCGATCACCGGGACGGCGCGAGCGTTGGCGCTGACTCATCGCTTCACCTCGAAGCGGCCGCGACCACGACCGCCGTAGGTGACCCGACCCTCGCCTGCATCGCCCTCGAGATGCCCGAAGTAGGCGCCGGGCTTCTCCATGCCCACTTCCATCAACGCGAACGTGACCCGACCTGTCGCGGCGAGCGTCCACTCGCCACGGGCAGCAATGGTGGTGGTCACGCCATCGACATCGCGACGGACGACCGCGCGCAGCTTGCCCTCGGGCTCAAACTGGTAGCGAATCCACACCATGCGTCCGTCGGCTTTGCCCGTGAAGGCGCCATTGAGCGCTTTGACCTTTGTGGGGACAGGAGCCTTGGGAGTTGGTTTGGGCGCGGCCACCACGGGCGGCGGGGCTGCGACCGGGGCCGGTATCGCCACGGGCGCCACGGGTGCCACGGGCGCCACCTCGGCGACCGGTGCTTCTGCGACGGGCACAGGCTCTGGGGCGGTGCGCTGGATGGGAGCGGGTTCGGAACGCCTCGAGGGTGACACGGGCTCGGAACGGGCCGCACGGGGAGCGGCAGCGACGGGCTCGACCGGGGCCACGGCGACTGGGGCGGCGGGTGCCGGCGGGGTGGTGGCCACAGCCGGGACCGTGGGCGGCACCGGTGCCTTCGGCTGCATCACCGGAGGTGCGGCCATGACGATCTGCGGGGCCACCGCCGGGCCGCTGACTCCTCGAATGGCCAGCAACGGCCCCAGAACCGCCAGGGTGGTCGCCGCAAAGGACCCGAGGAAGATCATGCCCGCTCGCCGATAGATGAGCGGATCGTCCCAGCCTCCGCGACTTGGCGCCTGCACCGATGTGCGAGCCGGCAGCGGGATCTCAGCCGAGGGCGGTGCGGTCGGCAGCTCTTCGGAC
>CAYYHT010000941.1:0-2710 GCA_964471355.1 uncultured Enterobacteriaceae bacterium | reverse complement strand
CGCTTTGTTGTACTTGTCGGCGGCCGCCCGCCCGCCATCGATGACAAAGCTCTCGCCGCTCTCGACGTCCACAATCTTGCTGGGCTCACTCAGGTCCGGCTCGAGTTCTTGTTGGCTCAAGGTGTGCAGCAACACCGGTCGACGGCTGCTGGCGGCGAGCAGGCGCAGCACCCCTTCGCGCTCGCGATCCTCGTGCAGCATGTCCGAGAGCAGAAAGAAGCGGTCCTGCTTGGCCCCCTGCAGCTGCACACGCATGGCGCGCACAGGATCGGTGGCACCACCGGGCTCAATGCGCTCGAGAAGCTTGAGAATCGAGCCAAAGACCTTGGTGTTGTGGCCCTTGACGCGGACTCCTGGGCCGACTCCTCCGCTGCAGCCAATGGTCACCGAGTCGCGCACCAACAGCGCACACACCGCCAAACACGCAGCGAGCTCTGCGGCATGGTCACACTTTCGAGGCTGACCAAAGCCCATCGAGCCTGTGGCATCGACGGTGATGCCCACGGCCATGTTGCGGTCCTCGTGAAACAGGCGCACCAGCACCATCTCGAGCCGGGCCCAGACGTTCCAGTCGACCAGACGCAGGTCATCGCCCGGGGTGTAGGGCCGGTAGTCCGCAAACTCCAATCCTCGGCCACGGTAGGGCGAGCGGCGGTCTCCCTGCCGCAGGCCCATGGCCGGATCGAGTGCCACTAGGCGCAGCCAGGTGACGTCACTGAAGAGTGTGCGGTCGATCTTCACCTAGGCGGCCTGCCGCTTGACGCCCTTGAGCACGCTCTCGACGATGTCGTCGGAGCTGACACCCTCGATCTCGGCGTCGAAGCCCAGGATCATCCGGTGCCTCAAGATGGGCCGGGCCACGGCAACGATGTCGCCGGCACTGACCCACGGCCGCCCCTCCATCAGGGCACGGGCGCGGCCCGCCTTGATGAGGGCCTGCATGGCGCGCGGGCTGGCGCCGTAGCGCACGAACTTCTTCACGTCGGCGACGGCATCGCTCGACTCGGGATGGGTGGCCATCGTGAGGTGCGCTGCGTAGTCGGCAATCTCGGGAGCGACGACAACCTGCACTGCAAGGTCCTGGATGGCGATCAGCTCTTCGCGACCGAGCACGGCGGTCACCGTGTCCTGCGTGGCTCCGGTGGTGCGCAGGCCAATGTCGCGCAGCACCTCGAACGATGGGAAGGGCACGTCGAGCTTGAGCAAGAACCGGTCGAGCTGGGCCTCGGGCAGCGGGTAGGTGCCCTCCATCTCGACAGGATTCTGGGTGGCGATGACCAGAAAGGGCTGGTCGAGCGCCATGCGGCGGCCGGCGACCGTCACGGCATGCTCCTGCATGGCCTCGAGCAGCGCCGACTGCGTCTTGGGAGTGGCCCGGTTGATCTCGTCGGCCAGCACGATGTTGGCGAAAATGGGTCCCTTTCGAAACTGAAGCTCTGTGCCGCCACCATCGGTCTGAACCAAGGCCTGCGCACCCGTGATGTCGGCCGGCATCAAGTCCGGCGTGAACTGAATGCGCGAGAACTCCAGGTCAAGCGCCTCGGACAGCACGCGCACAAGAAGCGTCTTGCCCAGCCCTGGCTGGCCCTCGAGCAGGATGTTTCCGCGGGCAATCAGACCCACAATCATGCCCTCGACGAGCTGCTCCTGGCCAATGAACAGCTTTCGGATCTCGCTGTTCAAGCGGTCGAGCGATTCATGCGCTGATTCGATGCGGGTGTTGTCGAGCTCGGGGTTCATGGGACCTCCTGGTTTGGGCTACTCGGGCCGGATGGCCTCGAAGTAGCTGCGGATGTAGTCGCGGCGGGTGAGAGGAATCTCTTCACGGTCGACCGCAGATTCGGCAATCGCCGAGTAGTTGGCGTGGACCTCGGCCCACTCGCGGGAGGAGCGTTCACCGCCGCTGCCTCCTCGGATGACGTTCGCGACGCCTTCTGGCGTTCCATCCCACTGGGACTTCACCCATTCGGCGGGCGCCGGAGCGGCGTCGATGCGCTCCTCGTTTGTGGCATCGCCGGTGCCTCCGCCAGCGGTCACACCCCCGGCACCCGCTTGTCCTCCGGCATTCTGGGTCACAGCTTCGCCGGGAGTCAGCGAGAAGCCCTCGCCGCCCTCTTGGGCGTTCCCGCCCGGGTTGCCCGTGGATGTGGTGGGGCTGCCGCTGCCTTGTCCGGCACCCTGCTGGCCTTCGCCCTGACCATCACCCTTTCCTTGGCCTTGGCCTTGTCCCTTGCTGTCGTCCTGGCCCTGGCCCGCCTGACCTTGGCCTTCGCCCCGGCCCTGGCCGCGCGCTTGCCCTTCTTCATCCGTCGACACCTGGCCGTCGCCCTGGCCCTTACCGGATCCAGCAGTGCCCTTCTGCGCCCGTCCATCCTTTCGCTCGTCCGCCTGCTTGCGGTTCATGCCATCGAGCTGCTGCTTGCGTGCAGATCGGACGTTCTCGAGCGCTTCCCGCGATTGCGAACCAGCCCCCTTGTCCGACTGCTGCATCTGCTCGCTCATCTGGCCCATCGACTCGCTAGCACCCGACTTGTCGCCTTGCTGCATCTGCTGTCCGGCCTGCTGCATTTGTTTCTGCACCCGCTTCATCTCTGAATCGGACAGCTGCCGTCGACCCTGGCTCTGCTTGCCTTGTTGGCCCTGCTGGCCCTGCTTGCCTTGTTGGCCTTGTTGGCCTTGTTGGCCTTGTTGGCCTTGTTGGCCTTGTTGG
>CAYYHT010000940.1:0-2725 GCA_964471355.1 uncultured Enterobacteriaceae bacterium | reverse complement strand
GGGTGCACCATCAGCGGCGGGTACGACGCGCTGCAGTACAACAACATCACCATCCTGAACGACCCGAACCACGCGTTCTGGAGCGGTGTGCCGAACATGCCCTACGGCTGGTCCGACTGCACCGCCAACGGCAACTGCGACTACCACGAGTCCGGCTACGGCGTCTGGCTGTTCTGGGTCCGCTAGGGTCGCGCAGATAAGTCAGAGGAACCCGGGTAGCATGGGCGCTGTCGCACAGCAGCGTCCAGAGGGTTCCGGTATGCGCACAGCCAAGATCGCCACGATGACCACCCTGCTGTCGCTGGGATTGGGCTGTGCTCAGAAGGCCATGGAGCCTGAAGACATGGAGGTCGCGGCCATCATGTTGGTCCAGGGCCAGGTGCGCATTCGCCACGACGCGGGCGACATGCCGGCGACCGTTGGAACGGGCCTGCACCGCGAAGACATCGTGCAGACCGGCACCGGTGCGGCGGCGATTCTGCACCTCAAGAACAACTACCTGGTGCGCGTGGACGAAGAGATCGAGCTGGCGGTGGCGGACATCGTGCTGCTGGGCGCCGATGAGATCGACCTCGACGCGTCCGAGCAGCTGGCGTCGCTGCTCTATCCCGAAGAGCGCGACCAATTCGCCGGGCTGCAGGACGCCGAGCGTGTGGCGGGCTGGCAGTCCAGAATGTCTGCCGGAGAAGCGCCTGCCGCGGGCGTCGAGGAAGATGAGGAGAGCGAGGACCCGTCGGCAGAGCCATGGTTCTGGGAGAGCAACGAGGAAGCGCCCGCAGCGGCGGCGGAATCGGCCCCGGCGCCCAGCGCGACCGCCGAGGCCAAGCCCAAGAAGAAGAAAGCGAAGAAAGAAAAGAACCGCGCCGACAGCGGCGCTCGGGACAGCAAGGTCCTCGACGAGACAGAGGCCGAAGCCCCCGATGACAGCTCGGACATGTTCGGTGACGGCGGCCTGGGGCTCGACGGCATCGGCACCGTCGGCAACAGCGAGGGAGCAACCGGCATGGGCAGCGGCTTTGGCGGTGCAAGCTCGACCGGCGGCCGCGAGCAAACCGGTGGAGGCGGCGGGGCCGGCAGACAGACGGCGGGAGGCGATGCCCCAGCCGTGGTCGACGAGCTCGAGAAGGGTTTGCTCAGCGGCGAGAAGAAGGAAGAACAGAAGCAGGACAAGGTCGTCGACCTGCCCAACAACGCGTCGGTGGCGGACCGGTTCGCAACAGGCGATCTCAAGACCTGTCTGGACACCTGGGCCACTGGGCAACCGGTGGATGTCGGCGAGGTGCACTTCACCATCCGGCACGCGGGCGGCACCATCTCGCGGGTGGTCGCCGACAAGGGCCTGACCGTTCCAGGCTGTCTCAGAGAGCTTCGCGGGACGAGCGTGACCGACGCGCCTTCACCGTGGGTCGTCGTCTACACCGCACCACCCAAGTAGCGAGGCTGCCTCAGCCGCAGCTGCTGTCCCTCGAGTCACACTCGAGTACCGTGAACAGGTAGCTGCCGGACAGGGGCGTGCCAGACCCGTCGGTCCAGGTATCCAGCACAAAGGTCCATGTGCCCGGGGTCAGGGTGTGCTCGACCACACGGTGTGCCCGGTCGACGCAGGCGCCGGTGTCGTCGAGCACCATCACATCGATGTCGACGCCCTCGCGGTCCAGCACGATGGCCCGAACCTTGGTCTCGACGCTCACATCGAGGGTGTAGTGGTACTCGGGCCCGCTCTCGTTGGCGGCGTCGCAGTCGTACAGGTCGATGTTGGAGTGCGGGGAGACCGAGGTGTCTCGGGCGTCGGTGAACGGCAGGGTGTGCACCTGGAACGGGTCGGAGTCAGCCCCAATGCCCGCGACCACGTCAGGGCTGTCGGGCGCCGCCGCCGCATCCACGACCACTGCCTTGGTGCGATCGAAGCTCTGCAGCGCAATCAGGTTGCGCACGTTGTAGCCAAAGTCCAAGCCGGCGGGGGTCATGATGCATGGACCGCCCGAATAGGCCCGAAGGTGCAGGCCGTCGCTGCTCAGGCCGAAGTCGTCCAGGTCCCGTGTGGCCCACTGCAGGTCGATGAATGGAATCTGGTGTTGCTGGGCCATCCCCCGAATCACAGCGTTGTAGGAGCTGACCCACAGGTCGGCGCTGGCCCGATCGAGCCGAGGGGAGATGCCGGTCAGAATGGGGACCACGCCCTGCCCAATCGCATCGTCAATGAGGGTCTGCATGTTCTCGTGGAACGGGACCATCGCGGCCGCATAGGTCGAGCCCAGCCCCATGTCATTGGTGCCGTAGTGAACGATGGCGAACTGCGGAGACAGTGCATCGATCTCGTCTTGCAGCGGTCCGCCAATCACCCAGCCAGCCGAGTGCCCGCTCCTGGCCGCCAAGGTGTCGCGGTCAAATGAATCAGTGCCCGCGGCATCACCAGCGAGGAAGTGGTCCAGCGTGCTCTGCAGCGCAGCGTGGGAGTCGAGGTCGACCGGACCAGCCGAGAAGCAGTGCAGGGTGTTGTTGCTGACGGTGCTGCTGGCGCCGGCCTTCATGAACACGTCGTCCTGCAGTAGGGGCCCGTTTGCTGCGATGGCGCGCATGGCATCGGCCGTGAATTCCGAGATCGGAGAATGGGTCTGCCCAGCCGGGTAGAACGCCGGCGCTGTCGGCAGCGGATCGGTGTCGGTGTCGGAATCGGTGTCGGTGTCCGAATCGGTGTCGGTGTCCGAATCGGTGTCGGTGTCCG
>CAYYHT010000939.1:0-2726 GCA_964471355.1 uncultured Enterobacteriaceae bacterium | reverse complement strand
GGGCGAGCGTCAGATGGCCCGCGACAACAAGATGATCGGCAACTTCCGCCTCGACGGAATCCCGCCGGCGCCCCGCGGCGTGCCGCAGATTGAGGTCGCCTTCGACATCGACGCCAACGGCATCCTGTCGGTCCAGGCCAAGGACAAGGCCACCAGCAAGGAACAGAACATCCGCATCGAAGCCCAGTCCGGACTCAACGAGTCCGACATCGAGCGCATGGTCAACGAGGCCAAGCAGCACGAGGCCGGCGACAAGGCCAAGCGCGAGATCATCGAGGCCCGCAACAACCTCGACAACCTTGCCTACCAGACCGAGAAGACCCTCGGCGAGCACGGCGACAAGCTGCCGGCCGACGAAAAAGAGAAGCTCGAGGCTGCTCTCAAGACCGCGAACGAAGCCAAGGACAGCGACGATCTCGCGGCCCTCAAAGAGGCCTTCGATGGTCTGACCACGGCCAGCCACAAGCTCGCCGAGATCATGTACCAGACAACCGGCGGAGAGGGCGCACCCGGTGGCGCCGCACCCGACGATGGTGGTAAAGCACCCGACGCTGGCGACGGCGGCGGCGACGATGTCATCGATGCCGAGTACGAAGACGCCTAGCTCTAGCTGCGGGAGAGCGCCTTGCCGCGCGACTATTACGAGATCCTGGGGGTTGCGAAAGACGCAGATCCCCAGGTCATCAAGAAGGCCTACCGGAAAAAGGCGCTCCAGTTCCACCCGGACCGGAACCCCGACAATCCCGAGGCTGAAGCTCAGTTCAAGGAGTGCTCCGAGGCCTACGAGGTGCTCTCCGACGAACAGAAGCGCGGGGTCTATGACCAATACGGCCACGAAGGCCTGAAGGGTCGTGGCTTCGAGCCGAACTTCACCGACATGGGCGACATCTTCAGCGCCTTTGGAGAGATGTTCGGCTTCGGAGATCTGTTTGGCGGAGGCCGAGGACGTCGTGGCGGCCCCAGGCGCGGCCACGACCTCGAATACCGCATGCAGCTCGACTTTATGGACGCGGTCCACGGTACCTCCGAAGAGATCACCGTGACCCGCCGCGTGAACTGCGAGACCTGCGAGGGCCGAGGCCTGAAAGAGGGCGCGGTCCAGAACACCTGTGGCACTTGCAAGGGCCATGGCGAAGTCGTGCAATCGATGGGGTTCATGCGGGTGCGCCAGCCGTGCCCGACCTGTCGCGGCGCTGGCAAGACCACGTCCCCCGAAGATGGATGCATCCCGTGCAAGGGCACCGGCATGGAGCGCTCGACCGAGAAGCTCACCATCACCATTCCCGCCGGCGCATACACCGGCCTGCAGCTGCGGCTGCTGGGCAAGGGCGAAGCCGGCAGCCCCGGCGCCCCCGCTGGCAACCTGTTCGTGACCTTGCTGGTCCAAGAGCATGAGCTGTTCAAGCGCGACGGCTTCGAGACCCTGTGCAGCATCGACGTGCCCTACGCCGTCATGGTGTTGGGCGGCGACATCACGGTGCCCACGGTCCACGGCGAAGAGAGCCTGACCGTTCCCCAGGGCACGCGCTCCGGCAAGGTTTTCACGATGCGCAACAAGGGTGTCAGCCACCCCCAGCGCAAGGGCGTGGTCGGCGATCATCACGTCCAGTTGGTTGTGCACGTCCCCGAATCGGTCGGCGGCGACGAAGAAGAAACGATTCGACGCCTGGCCGAAATCCAGGGCACTGAAATCGCTGACCGCGGATTCTGGAAGAAGCTGTTCGGAGGCTGACGCTCCGTAGGTTACCGGGCAGCCATGACCAGTGTGAAAGACCGCGAAGCTGAGGTGGCCGGCACGGCCCCCGTGTTCGACAAAGTCCGCGCCGAGATGTCGCGCGTGCTCGTTGGCCAGCGCTACATGGTGGACCGGCTGCTGATCGGCCTGCTAGCCGACGGCCACGTGCTGCTCGAGGGCGTACCGGGCCTGGCCAAGACCACTGCGGTCAAGGCTCTGGCCCAGTCGATGCAGCTCGACTTTAGCCGAATCCAGTTCACCCCCGACCTGCTGCCCGCCGACTTGGTCGGAACCCAGATCTACCAGCCCGCAACGAGCGAGTTCTCGACGCGCCTGGGCCCCGTCTTCGCAAACGTTCTGCTGGCCGACGAGATCAACCGTGCCCCGGCCAAGGTGCAGTCGGCCCTGCTCGAAGCCATGCAAGAGCGCCAGGTCACCATCGGCGCCGAGACCTTCCCACTGCCCACGCCGTTCTTGGTCTTGGCGACCCAGAACCCCATCGAGCAAGAGGGCACCTACCCCCTGCCCGAGGCACAGGTCGACCGCTTCATGCTCAAGCTGTCGGTGACCTACCCGACCCTCGACGAAGAGCTCGAGATCATCGCCAAGTCCTCGCAGCCGCCGCCGACACTGTCGCCCGTGTGCACCTTGGCGGACCTCGAACGCGCACGGGAGCTGACCCGCAGCATCACCGTCAAAGACGTACTCATGCGGTACATCGTCGACTTGGTGCGGGCCACCCGCGACCCGGGCTCGGTCGACAAAGAGCTTGGACGCGCCATCGAGTTCGGCGCGTCTCCCCGAGCCAGCATCGCCCTTGCGGCAGCTTCACGCGCACACGCCTTCCTCGAAGGGCGCGGCTTCACCCTGCCCGAAGACGTCAAGGCCATCGCCCCCGACGTGCTGCGGCACCGCATCTTGCCGACCTATGAAGCCGAAGCCGACGGGTTGACCCCCGAAGACCTGGTGCGGCGAATCCTCGACAAGGTGG
>CAYYHT010000938.1:0-2731 GCA_964471355.1 uncultured Enterobacteriaceae bacterium | reverse complement strand
CAAGTCCATCGACCTGAGCATCGGCGCCCAGAAGGTGATGTGGGGAGTGTCCGAGGGGCTGCACGTAGCCAACCCGGTGAGCCCTCGAAACCTCGAGAACCCACTGGCCTTCGACAGTCGCCTGGCTGTGCCCTCGGCGGTCAGCCGCATTCGCAGCGACCGGCTCGAGCTGCAACTGGTGGTCCAACCGCTGTTCACGCCCGCGGTCCTGCCTCGTCACGGACTGCAGGTCGAGCCGCCAAGAGCCGACGTGCTGGCCGATGACACCTTTGCCAGCGACCTGACCGGCGACGTCGAGACCCGAATCACAGTGCCCGGCCCGACGGCGTCCAACATGGCCGGAGGCGCACGCTTGTGGTGGGCCAGTCCGGTGGCAGACGTCGCGATTTCTGGCGCCATCGGCCGCGACAGCTTGCCGCAAGGAGACGGAGATGTCGTGCTGACCGGATTTCAGACCGCGGCTCGACGGGTCGACGTCGCGGTCCCGCTGGTCTTCCCCCGCGTCGGACAGGCTGCGGTCGAGCTTCGAGCCCCCCTGTGGGCCGACGTCGCCGGATGGGCAGAGGTCGCGGTCGTCATTCCAAGCCGCACCACACTCGCCTTCAGCCGCGCCCAACTCCAGGACCTGCAGCGCCTGGGTGCCATCGACTCGGTGCCAGACCCCGTCCCCGAAGTGGTCACCCAAGATGGCCAGCCCTACGTGCGCGCCATCGTAGGCCTCGAGCGCAGCTTCGGCCCGGTCACCCTGACCGGTCAGTGGCTGCACGGCCTGCCGCTCGAACGAAAGGCCGGAGAGCTCAGTGAGCTCGGAGCCCTGTTCATCGCATTCTCGGCCTCGGACCGCACCCGCATCGATCTGCGTGGCTTGAGCGACCTCGATGGCGCCCTCATCGCCGGCGGCATCACCACCCTGCACGGCGACGCGGTCGAGCTATCGATTGGCGGCGCTTGGGCGGGCGGCTCCGAAGACAGCGCCCTCGATGTCTACCGGGGCAGCACTCAGGTGCAACTGGGGACGGTTGTTCACTTCTGACCGGGTGCAGAGCCCCATCTTGCCGAATCCAACGATGTATCAGGTCTCGTCTGCCTTCTCGTCGACCAGCCGGGCCATGGTCCCCATCAGCGAGACTCGCCAGCCCTTCTGCGGATCCCATCCATACCCGGTTGGCGCACAAATAAGGTCGCCCTCGGGTCCTTTCGCATGTTGGCGGTCAGCGTGCACAGCGTCGCCGTCTTGCTCTCGATCAGCCACTGACGCGTATTTCCGGCAGGATCCGTCTGTTTGGCCGCGTGGGCAGCAGCCGCTGTCTCGTCCTGTGTTGTGCTCATGAGGTCCTCATCGGCGCAGACTCAAGGTAGGCTGAACCCAATGTCGATCAGCGTGCTGTTCCTGATTTTTGCATCCTGGGGTGAGGCCATCGGATGCGAAGCAACCCTCGCCGAGGTGGGCGGAGCCGTGAAGGATGCTGAGCGCGCCCTCGCGGCCCAGCAGCTCGACGCATTTGCTGAGGGCCAAGCGGTCGCAGCTGAGCGACTCCATTGCCTGACCGATCCGCTGACTCCCGGCGCCGCAGCCGCGTGGCACCGCTTCATGGCCTACCACTACATGGAGCAGCAGCAGCCCGACCTCGTGCTGAGTTCGTTCCACGCAGCCCTCATGCTCGAGCCTTTCGCGGTCCTGCCCGAACAGCTCGCCCCAGCCGACAGCATCACGGCGATGATGTACATGTCTGCCGCCGTCGCGGAAGAGAGCGAGCGCGTGCCGATGCAGGCTCCCGACGGGTTCACTCTGTGGGTTGACGGCGCCCCCGCAGCCGACCGCCCGACCTCCATGACCGCGGTGCTTCAGATCCTAGACGGGTCGGGCAATGCCGTGGGCACCCAGTTCCTCCTCCCCGGAGACACCCCTCCGGAGTGGGCCAGCGGGGTTGCCCCCGAGCTGCCGGCAGTGGCCGTCGTAGAGCCGGAGCCCGTTCTGGAGCCAGACCCAGTGGCTGAGCCCGAGCCCGCTCCCCTGCCTCCGCCCCCCTCGACATCTTCATCAAATGGTCCGTCTGTGCCCCTGCTGGCCGCTGCCGGTGGTGCTGCGGTGGGTTCGGGCCTGTTGTTCGCCATGTCTGCAGGCGCCCGCAGCAAGCTGCTAGATCCCGCGACGCCCCTGGCCGAGATCGAAGACCTGGGTCGTCGTTCGAATGGCCTCGGATACGCGTCACAAGCGACCCTAGGGGCGGCGTTGAGTCTCGCAACCATCGGCGTGGTGGTCCAGTTTTGATGCGGCACACCGCCGGAGTGCTGCTGGTCCTGCTCAGTGGCTGCCGAATGGTCAGCGACCAGACCGTCGCCGACAGGCTCGATCCCGACAACGACGGCATTCCCTACCTCGAGGACTGCGACGACTTCGACGCGAACATCACCGCCGGTGGCCCCTGGTATGCCGACGCGGACGGCGACGGGTTTGGCGACGAGGGCAGTGCAGTCACCGGCTGTGAGGTCCCAGACGGCTATGTCGATCAAGCAGGAGACTGCGACGACGGCCGTGCGGATGTTCACCCAGATGCCGCAGAGATCTGCGATGGCAGCGACATCGACGAGAACTGCAACGGCTTGGCTGACCTGAACGACCCCGCCGTGACCTCGGCGTCCTGGTACGAAGATGCGGACGGCGACGGAGTCGGTGCCGGAACCCCCATCGAGGCCTGCAACGGACCCGCTGGCTTCGTGGATGTTGGAG
>CAYYHT010000937.1:0-2742 GCA_964471355.1 uncultured Enterobacteriaceae bacterium | reverse complement strand
TGCCCATCGGCCTTGGTGTGCTGTCTCTTGCCGGACGCGACGTGCTGCAGCGAAGCCGGATGTTCGCGGGAACTGGCCTGTACGTCACTGGCTTGGCGCTGACGCAGATTGCGCTGAGACCGGGCGGGGCCTTCTCTCCTGGCGGCTTGCTCGGCAAGAGCACCGTCACGCTGCTCGAAACCTCCACGGGAACAGTGGGCGCCGTGTTCGTGCTGTCCGGTGCGGTGTTGCTGTCCGTCACTGTGCTGTTCCGCATCGACTGGCGCTACGTCTCGGCGCGTGCCGTGGACGCCTTGGAGGTGTGGGTGCCTTGGGTGCTCAACGCCGTGTTCAACCAGATGCGCAGTGGCACTCGCAGTGCTGGGCGCGGTGCTGCCTGGAGTGGTGGTGCCGCGGTTCGCGCCGGACGTTGGAGTGGCGGAACGGCAATCGGTGGCGCCCGAGGAGCGTTTGGCCGACTCGGCGCAATCGCCAGTCGCATGCTCGCATCGCTCACCCGCACCGAACACGATGTACCGGAGGCGGCATGGGCTGTCGCGAACGGCATCGATGACGTGGATGGCGACCCAGACAGTCTGCCGCCGTCCCAGATCGATCGCACCGTGGTTGCTGGCCCTGCCATCTTGGCGGAAGTGGAGTGGGACCCCACCACGATGGGACCCGAGTCAGCGCCTTCCTCGCCGCCACTGTACGCATCGGCTGGAATGGCGGCTGCTTTGCCGATCGGTGCTGGCCCAGGAATGGCAGGACCCACCTCGAATCCGTCCTACACACCGTCTCCGCGCATTCAGATGCGCGCTCCGACCCGGCCAAGCAAGGGCGCTCCGTCGACGGTCACCGCCGCCGCGGCGAGCTCTGCTGTCTCCGCCGTGTCGGTTGCAGACTTTGATGATGACGGCACCATGGAGCCGGCGCCCAAGCGCGGCCGGACCCCGGTTGCGGCCGTCGCCAAGGCAGCTGCCGCCGTTCCGATTCTCAAGGCGAGTGTTGCCGCGCCTGATCCCATCCCAGAGCCGGAAGTCGAGGCCGTTGCCAAACCCATCGCGGCTGTTGCGCCAGTCAAGCCAAAGGCCAAGACCAAGGCCAAGGCCAAGGCCAAGGCTAAGGCCAAAGTGGCCGTCGAGCAGGAACCCATGTTCGATCCAGTTGAGATCGAGAAGGGGCCATACCTCGACCTGAGCCATCGCGACGACGGCAAGGCTGCAGTCGAGGAGACCGGGGACTTCCGCCTGCCGCCATTGGCCCTGCTTGACGAAGTGCCGATGCAGCGAGCAAACGTCGATGAGCTGGCTCTGCAAGGACTGGCGCTGACCATCGAAGAGAAGCTCAAGACCTTCAAGGTCGGCGGGCGTGTGGTTGGAGTCCGTCCCGGGCCTGTCGTCACCATCTTCGAGTTCTTGCCGGACCCCGGCGTAAAGGTCTCCAAGGTCGCTGGCTTGTCCGATGACCTGATGATGGCGCTCAAGGCACGCAGCCTGCGCATCGTGGCACCCGTGCCGGGCAAGGGCGTGGTCGGCATCGAAGTTCCGAGCGAGACACGCCTGACCATCTACTTCCGCGAGCTGATGGCCAGTCCGCTGCTGCGACGCGGCAAATACAAGCTGCCGTGTGTGCTGGGCAAGGACGTCGAGGGCAAGCCTCTGATCGCGGACCTCGCCAAGATGCCCCACCTGCTCATTGGCGGCTCGACGGGCTCGGGCAAGTCGGTTGGCATCAACGGCATGCTGATGTCGATGCTCTTCAGCAAGACCCCCGATGAGATGCGCATGATTCTCATCGACCCGAAGATGCTCGAGTTCCAGCTGTATAGAGACATCCCACACCTGCTGCACCCGGTCATCACCGACCCTTCCAAGGCGGCCGGAGCACTGGCCTGGGCGTGCATCGAGATGGACCGTCGCTATGACCTGAGCGCTCGATGGGAAGTACGAAACCTCGATTCCTACAACGAGAAGGTCAAGAAGGAATCCGAGAACTGGACGGACAAAAAGGCGCGGTACTACGCCGGTCGGAACTTCCCCGAACACGAACTGCCCCCCGGTCCCGAGGCCCTGCCGTACATCGTCATCGTCATCGATGAGCTCGCCGACCTGATGATGCAGGCCAAGAAGGACGTCGAGGGCCACATCAGCCGTTTGGCAGCCAAGGCACGTGCTTGCGGAATCCACCTCATCATCGCGACCCAGCGTCCGTCCGTCGACGTGCTGACTGGCGTCATCAAGACCAACCTGCCGACTCGCATCGCCTACCGGCTGCAGTCCTCGGTGGACTCACGCACGGTCGTGAACTCCGTCGGCGCCGAGAAGCTGCTGGGCATGGGTGACATGCTGTACATCGCCCCAGGCAGCTCGGACCTGGTCCGTGGTCATGGGCCCTTTGTCAGCGATGGTGAGGTCAAGCGCATCACCGACCACCTGCGTGCCCAGCGCGAGCCCGAGTTCATTGACGTGACCGCCCCGTCCGACCTGGCGGACATCGGCGACGAGCGGCATCCCAAGTACCGTGACGCGGTGGAGCTCATTGTGCGCAAGCGCAAGGCGTCGACGTCCATGGTGCAGCGCGCTCTTGGCATTGGCTACAACAAGGCGGCCGACATTATCGACTGCATGGAGGCCGATGGCTTTGTCGGACCTTCGGACGGAGCTCGGCCGCGAAAGGTGCTGATCGAGGAAGTCCCGTCGTGGCTGTAAGTGTCAGAAAGCGATCGGGACGCCATGGGTCCGAATGAAAGATCGCACTGAA
>CAYYHT010000936.1:0-2751 GCA_964471355.1 uncultured Enterobacteriaceae bacterium | reverse complement strand
AGGCCATGTTCGCGATTATGCCTCGAACCGCTTCAGCAGGGCACGGAAGGCGGCAGGCTGTTCGAGATGTGCAGTGTGTCCTGCGACCGGAAGTGCCACGTGTTCGCAGCCCGCGATGACACCCGCCATGCGCTGGGCAATGGATGTGAACTTGAAGTCCTCGACGCCGGTGACCAACAGAACGGGCATCGACAGCTCGGGCAGGCGCGACCACACCGAGGGCATGGCACCGGTCCCCATGCCCAAGAGGCAGTTTGCCAGGCCATGGGGCCGTTGCTGACGGCGGCGACTTCGCAGTCCGCTCAGAATCGGCGGATCAATGCGGTTCTGGCTGCGCAGGATGGGAATCTGCTGCCAGTAATCACAGAAATCATCGACGCCTTCGCGTTCGATTCGGTGGGCGAGCACCTGATCCATCTTCTGGCGGGCCTTCGCCGCCGGTCCCTCGAGCCCCGGGTTGGCCCCGATCAGCACGAGCTTGTCGACACGTTCGGGAGCCCTAAGGGCCATCTGCAGCGCGATTCGACCGCCCATCGAGTAGCCCACAACAACGTGCGAACCGGTGTGGCTGGACAGCAGCCCCTCGACGACTCGATCCATCGCGTAGGCGGCAACCGACCGCGGCGCCGGAGCCCTTCCGTGCCCAATCAGGTCGGGCGCATGGTGCGCGAAACCGTCCAACACCGCTGTGAAGTCGGCACCAGTCCCCGTAAAGCCGTGCAGAGCCAGAATCACAGCCGGGCCCTCACTGCTGGCAGCAGAGGCACATCTGCGGGAGCCCAGTCCAATGCCTGCAGCTCTTCCGCGTCGACCCAGCGAAGCTCAGCGTGCTCATGAGCCACGGGGGTCCCCGACCGCAACTGGCACGCGTAGGCCACCAAGGTCACGACAACCCGTTCATAGGTGTGGGTGTTCTGCGCCAGACAATCCCCGACCACGACATCGATGCCAAGCTCCTCAGTGAGCTCTCGGTGCAGGGCCTCGGCATCGTCTTCGCCCCGCTCGACCTTGCCTCCAGGCAGTTCCCAAAGGTTCGGTTGCGACATGGATGCCGATCGCAGCGCAGCCAATACCCGTCCGTCGCGCAGCAGAGCACCGCCAACCACCCGGATGTGCCTCATGTGCTCGTCAACTGGCCGCATGCCGCAGAAGTAACGTGCTACAAACGCGTTCTTGGAGAGGATCGCTCATGTCCCGCGTTCAAGAATTCATTCGTGTACTCGATGACCCCAGCCATCCCACACTCGAGGGCACTGACCCACTCGACGCGGCGCTTCTGTCGCTCGTGGCGCACGTGTTCTTCGCGGACAATGATCTCGCCGAAGCTGAGGTCGAAAAGTTCAGCCGACTGTGTCCCGATGACGACGACGTGAACGCGCGCATCCACGAGCTGCGCGGGGTGCCGATTGATGTCGAAGCACTCAAGAGCGCATTCCCCACCATGGCTCAGCGCGGAGAGTTGTTCGACCTGTGCGAGAAGGCTGTGTGGGGCGATGACAAGGTCGAGCATGGCGAGATGGACATGGTCGAGAAGCTCATGAAACAGCTGGGCTTCGACGCGTGAGCTTTGCCCTAGGGCGATGGTGAATTCCTGGGTCCCTGGGCGGTCCACACCGCGGTCAACCCCAGATCCGACAGCTCGGCTTCTGTCGACTGCCAGATCAATGCGGACAGCGCCTCAGCGCCATCCGGGATGCGGCTCGGCCAGACATGGATGGGTCCCGCATCGCCCGCTGACGCAAACCGACTGCCGTCCGGCGCAACCGCCAGCACCCGCACCGGTGCGGTCGATCCAGACAGCGTCACCGAAGTCTGCGAGTCGATGTCCCACAGCCGAACCGTCTTGTCCTCGCTGGCGCTGATCACCCGCTCGTCATCGAGAAAGGAAATCGCCGTGATGAAGCCTGTGTGACCCGTCAGCAGCTGACTGCGGCCGGTAGCAAAGTCGGCGATGGTCACTTGTTTCTCGGTGCCGCCGGTCGCCAAGCGCGACCCGTCTGGCGAAAAGGCCACTGCCCGCGCGGCCCCCGTCAGTGGAAGCCTCAACAGCTCGTCACCATGGGGCCAGGACCACACACTGACCACACCGTCCTCGCTGGCCGCGGCAACCCGGTCTCCAGACGGACTGAACGTCAGCGACGTGATGGCGTCTTCGAACTGGCCCAGCACCGTGGACTCGTCGCTCTGCATCGACCAAACCCGCACACTCCCGTCGAAGCTGCCACTGACCAGCGACGCGCCATCAGCGGACCACGCCACCTGGGTGATGCGGTCGCTGTGCCCCTCGAACACCTGCACCGCGCCTGTCAGTGCATCCCACACCGGCAGCTGGTCGGTTCGCGGAGCCCCGGCAATGCGGGTGCCGGCGATGGCCACTTGGTCAATGGGCGCAGGCCAGTCAAAGCGCTGATCGGGCCCGACCGGCCACGAAAGCCACACCACGCCGTCTCTTCCAGACGTCACCCGCGCTCGGCCGTCCGCTCGGAAAGCCACAGAGTCCACTTCATCGGCGTGTCCGTGGAAGGTGCGCACCGAAGATGCGGCGAGGTCCCACTCGCGCAGCGCACCATCGACCCCAGCCGAAGCCAGCAACGTGCCATCCGGCGTGAACCTCAAGTCCATGACCTCGCCCTCGTGGCCAACGAGCAGCGCCGGCTCCGGGGAGGCCACATCCCAAATTCGAGCAGTGCCGTCTGCGGAGCTCGAGACCAGTCGCTGGCCATCGTGGCTGAACTCCACCTGCCCGAAGCC
>CAYYHT010000935.1:0-2756 GCA_964471355.1 uncultured Enterobacteriaceae bacterium | reverse complement strand
GGCGCACCACTGGTACACGGCGCGGTTGGTGGGGTCAGACCCAAATCGCAGAATGGCGACCGGTGCCATGGCGCCGGCGAAGCGCTGGCTGCGCAGAATGGCGTCCGCATGAGCGATGGCCATGGAGTGCCCATGGCTGCCGAACCGCGCTCGTGACGCCGGCTCGGCGATGATGGGCCAGCCGAGTCTCTGACCCAGCTCGGCCACTACCGCGCCAAAGGGGTCGGTGGCGTCGGCATGGCCGTCTGCCCACGAAATCCGCGTCAGGGCAAGCTCACGGGGACCCGCTACGATGACTCCGCGAGGAGTGGACAGCAGTCGATCGGCCAGCGCTGTGAGCTGCTCGTCTGACAACCTAGGGGGACCGCGCACGACGCGAGCGGGGGACAGGGCAGGAGGTGTGCTGTCGATGCCGTCAAACCACAGTGGCTTGCGAAAAGGCGCGTTGACGTGGACGGGGCCGGGGTTGGTTCCGGTGGCGGCATCGATGCAGCGTGCGGCGACTGAGCTCAGCCAGCTGGGTCCGCGCTCCCGGTGCGGTGTGCCCAGATCGACGTGCAGGCGTACTTGGGAGCCGAACAGCCGATGCTGATCGATGGTCTGTGGCGCCCCGTGTCCCTGGAGCTCGGCTGGGCGGTCGGCAGTGATGCAGATCAACGGGATGTGGCTCTGGGCAGCCTCGATGACCGCGGGCAGCCAGTGAGCGCCTGCGCTGCCACTGGTGCATGAGAGGACGACGGGTCGGCCAGTCGTGCGCGCCAAGCCCAGAGCATAGAAGGCGGCTGCGCGCTCATCGAGCACGACCTCGATGTCGACTTCGTCGCGCATGGCGTGCAGGGCCAGCAAGATTGGGGTGTTTCGGGAGCCCGGACTGACCACAGCGTGAGTCACGCCACCACTGACCAGGGACCGAATCAGCCCGCCGGCATGCTGTGCGTTTACTCGTGCGCCTTCGCTCACCTAGCGCTCCGACACAGCCAAGCCGTGGCTGACTGCCTGAAGTTTGGACAGGGTCTCGCGCCACTCGGCATCGGGATTGCTGTCTGGGACGAGACCGCAGCCGGCAAATGCCCAGGCGTCGCCGTTGCGCAGCAGGACGCTTCGGATGGCGACGGCAAACACCCCGTTTCCGGATGCATCCGCCCAACCCACAGGGCCTGCGTACCAGCCGCGGTCCATTCCCTCGTTGCGCAACATCCAGCGCAGGGCAGCGGCGTTTGGCAATCCGCCGACAGCGGGGGTGGGGTGCAGACGACCCAACAGCTCAAACAACCCGTGGTCCTTGGACAGCTGGCCAGAGATTCGCGTCTGCAGATGCAGCACGTCCGCCAGCTCGACGATGTGCGGCGTCTCGGAAATTTCGAGGGACTCGGTCAGGGTCTCCAGCGCAAAGCGAATTGCCCGAGTGACTAGTTGTTGCTCGTGTCGGTCTTTGGCGCTTGCAAGCAACTGAGCGGCCACGTGCTCATCATCGCCGCCGGGATTGCGGCGCGCGGTTCCGGCCAGGGCAACCGTCGAGAGCTTGCGGTCATTCAGACGAACGAGCAGCTCGGGAGTGGCGCCGACGAAGCTGCCGCCATCGGGCCGACAGAACGCAAAGGTGGTGCATCTTGCCTGCCGTTTTCTCAACGCCACCGCGGTAGCGAACGGGTCGAAGCGTTGTCCTTGTGGCGCACTCCACGACTCGTGCCGGGCCAGCACGACCTTGTCGAGACCGCCCGCAGCCATGCGTGCGCGCGCGTGAGCGACGCGCCCGTGCCATGCGGCCAAGTCAACCGAATCTCGCCCAGATGTCGGTCCACCCAGTGCGGGAGTGGCCGGAGTGGCTGGATGGGGCTTGCTGATGGCTGCGCTGACCCTCGCCAGATTTCGAGCGAGCTCGGACACCACCGCTGACGGTTCGTCGTCGGCACAGACGCACTCGGTGACAACCAACACGGCATCGTCGCCGTGGCGATGCACGAGGGCGTGCGGAATCCACAGCGTGCCATCGCTCCAACCATGCCAGGGCGAGTCGTCGGGCCGCCCGGCTCCCCTGAATGCGAAGCCCCCGACAAACAACGGCACCCCGGCCTGGACTCTGTCGTCATCGGTCCAGCGAGCGTCGAAGCACCCGTGTCGGACGCTTGCATAGACCTCGGCTGCGCTCTCGAAACGCTCCTCGCCATGAAGCTCAAACTGCCTCAGGACCGCCACTGCCAGGAAACATCGGTCTTCGCTGTCGTCGAACCATGCGAGCACCTGCCGGCCATCGAGATCTGGGTGCCCAAGCAGCTTCCACGGGTCGACGTGAGGCAACGTCTGGTGCACGCGCACGACCGCGGTGTCGCCGGTCTCCGCTGCGTGGGAGATGGCGTTGCGAACAGCCTGTTCGGCCGGTGTCAGATCGGGTGGGGAGAGAACTTTCAATTTTCATTGAAAAGTTAACGTCCGCTGCCGATGCTGTCTACTCTGGCAGTGGACCCCGATACCAAGTCGGCCGAAGTGGGCGCGCCCAGAGGATTGTCGCAGTCGCAGGATGCAAGGCCCGAATCGCGTAGCTGGGCTCGGTGCTGTTGTAGATGATCGCGTCGCCGGCGATCAGAAATGCCCCCACCCCCTCGGCGCTGGGGACCTTGTGCAGCTCAGCGTCTGAGGTCGCGTCGTGGACGACCCAGCTGTAGCGCCGGTGGTCTGCCGCGTCGTCGATTGCGCGTCCGTGCAGGTAGTGTTGGCGGTCGGCCGACACACGGGTGAAATCGGAGGGTGTCTCTGGT
>CAYYHT010000934.1:0-2758 GCA_964471355.1 uncultured Enterobacteriaceae bacterium | reverse complement strand
GTTGCCGGCTTTGACGTAGACCTGCGACAGACGAAGCTGGTCGAGCCGGCCATTGCCGCTGTCCGCACCGCCGATGGAGCCGCCCTCGATGCGCGCGTGCACGCTGGTCCAGGGCTCGTCGCTGTTGGGAGCGGCCTCGAGCACGCCCATGCGCAGGTTGAGCAGGCCGTAGCTGCGCTCGTTCATGAGCCGGCCATACAGGTTCCAGTAGCCCAAGGCCCCATCGCCACCCTGGAAGTCCGGTCGTGCCGCGACCCTGAAGTAGCCACCGACGTCCGTGCCACCCAAAGCGGGGGTGGCGAACAGGAGGGCAGCGGCGGCAAGGAGGGCTCTCACCGCGGCAAGGTAGCACCTTCTGGGGCGTAACTCAAATAGGAGTCACTACCTGCCGCGGGCGCCGTGCTGCTTAGGCGGCTTTGGCGTTGACCACCTGCTCGAGCAGCTCGACCACGCGGCCGATCTGGCTGTCCTCGGTGCGCCCACTTCCCGCTGCGTCGACCTGTTCGAGGATGGCATCGCGCAGTCCAGGGGCATCGGGAACCGCCAGCAGCGTCACACCCGTGCTGATGCCCTGGTGAGCAACCTCGCCAGTCATGTCCCGCACCGTCACATGGGTCAGGCCGAAGAGCTGGTCGTACCAGCTGCACTGAACACTCACGTCTGTCACTCGATACAGTGGAATGCTGCGGACTTGGTACCCGATGATACCGTTCTGAACGATGATTCGGCGATTCGTGACCCACCAGCGATGCCACTGAAATTGCCGATCTGCGACCCAGTATGCTGCTGGTAGAAACGGAATGCCGATCACTGAACACAGTGTGCCGGCCAGGCTTCCGAAAATCCAGGCGGGTCGCGCGAATGGGATCGGACGGCCCTCTTTGAGGATTTTTTCGCCATCGAGAAGGGCGAAGCGCGCGGCGTCGAACGTCGTGGTCATGGAGACCTCCTTGGTGGTTTGTGCAGGAAGATTAAGCACAAATCGGAGATAGACAACCATGATCACACACAGAATTGCCGGCGCATCTACAGCTACATGGGGGTGCCGCCGTATTTATCGATCAGCTGTTGGCTGCGGAGCTGCGCGGCATCGGTCTTGACCCGAGCTGCCGAAACAGACCGCCTAGTGGGTTGAGTCCGAAGTCCGGAGCGTTGTCGAACAAGGAGCGGCGAGCTTCGTCTCGCCGTTGCAGCGGATCGACGGCGAGACGACGCTCGCCGATCCTTGGAAAACTTCGGACTCAAACCCAATCGACCTGGGCTTTTGCGGCGAAGTACTTGCCGAGGCTTCGTTTGTGGATAGTTTTAGACCACCTGGTCGAACCGGATGGTCTAATGCCGCGCAAGCGCTTTCATGGTCTCGCTGAAGACAAGCAGCGCCACATTCTGATGGTCGCCGAACACGAGTTTGCGGATCGCGGCTTTGACGGTGCCTCGTACAACCGCATCATCGAGCGGGCGGGCGTCTCGAAAGGGGCGATGTACTACTATTTCGAGGACAAAGAGGACCTGTACACGACCGTTCTTCGCGCTTCGACGGAGCGCTATCTCGCTGTCGTTGGCGCCGAGCCGACACCGGTCACGACCGCTGCGCAGTACTGGCAACAGGTCGAAGAGTCGGTGCGCCGGGGCGCTCGGTTCTGGAGGACCGAACCCCACACCGCTGGTCTGGTGCGCAGCTTCGTCCGGGCTGCTGCTCGGGGCGAGGTCTCCGATGGCATTCGCGAGATGCGGGATGTGTACCGGCAGACGCTGTCGCTGTTTGTGGGTGTCGGTCAAGCGGTGGGGGCGGTGCGCACTGACCTGCCGCTGGACCTGCTCATCGAGTTGTTGCTGTCGGTGGGCGAGGGCATGGATGTCTGGGTGGCCGACCACCTCGATGAGCTCGATGACGACGCGCTCGACGCGCTCGCTGTGCAGATGTGTGACCTATACCGGCGCCTGGCCGCGCCACTTCAGGAGGTGTCATGACCGCTCCGATTCCCAACGCCGGCACGATATTTGGCATGATTGCAGACCCTCTGGATGGACCCCGGCAGATGGCCCTTCTCGGGCCAGTGGTGCGCATCTGGGCGCCTCCTCCGCTGCCTCGGATGCTGCTGGTCAGCGATCCCGACCTCATCGAGACCGTGCTGTCGGCGGACTTCCGCAGCTACCGCAAGGACTGGTACACCCGGCAGCTCGAGTACATCTTGGGCGAGGGTCTGGTCACCTCAGAAGGAGCGCACTGGAAGCGACAGCGCCGACTCATGAACCCCGGCTTCCATCGAGACCGCATTGCGAGCTATGCCGAGGTCATGGCGAACAGCGCCATGCAGATGGCTGCGGACTGGCAGGGGCGCCGTGATCTGGACATCCACGCAGAGATGATGGCGCTGACCCTCGATGTCGTGGCCAAGACGCTGTTTGGTGCCGATGTGGGGGACGATGCCCACGATGTGCATCGAATCTTGGGCACGTTGCTCGAGCACTTCATGGGCATCGGCGGCAGCGGCATTCGCATTCCCAACATGGTGCCGACCCCTGGCAATCGCCGGGCTCGGGCGGCGCTAGATGAGCTCGATGCGCTCATGACGCGGTTGATCGCGAGCAAGCGGGCCGAGCCCGGCGACGACCTGCTGTCCATGCTCATCGAGACCACCGACGAGGACGGCAATGGCATGGACGACCAGATGCTGCGGGACGAGGCACTGACGCTGTTGGTGGCCGGCCACGAGACCACGGCGCTGACTCTGACCTTCAGCTTCTATCTGCTGGC
>CAYYHT010000933.1:0-2759 GCA_964471355.1 uncultured Enterobacteriaceae bacterium | reverse complement strand
CGTCAGCTTCCTGTCGGACGCACTTCTTCGATCCGCTTCTTCCACTCGAAGGCCTCGGTGTTGAAGATGTCGCGCAGCTCTTGGCCGCCAATGTCGCCTTCACGCTGAATGAAGGTGACCGCTGCTTTGCCGACACCCCAGGTCGTGGCGCCAGCGACCGTTGCGCCCAGGGTGCTGGTCGCCACATGCACCAGCTGCCCGCCTGGAATCCAGCCGGCGACCTTCAGGGCGTTGACCGCGTAGCGAATGAAGCCCTTTGAGCCACCCGCGAGGGCCTCGCCGATGATGAACAGGATGAGGTCCTTGTCCATGCGCTTGTCGTAGATGGCGGCGATGTCGGTGATGAGCTTGACCTGAAGCACAGTGACCGCGGTGATGTCGGCGCCCGGAATCGGAAGCGCCCCGGCCATGGCGGCCTTCTTTGAGGCGGCACGAATGATGACGTCCGCGGCGGTGGCTTTGTTGCGCAGGTTCTTGGCGAACAGCAGCGACTTGCCCTCGGCTTCGAGGTTCTTGTGAATCCAATCGACGACCGGCTGCACGCCGATGGGGTGCTCGGAGAGGGCTGGCAGCGGGTCAAAGGCACAGACCATCGCATCGGCTTTGTCGACGGCGAGCTGGGCGAGGGTGGTCGCCACGAACTGTTCGCGCTGGTCCAGGCGAATGAGGTCGATCTTGTTCAGGCAGACCAGGGTCGGCCGGCCGAGCGCGCGAATGGCATCGAGATCTCGGCGCTCGTCGATGGTCGCGCCTCCGTCGCAGTTGAGCACATAGATCGCGATGTCGACCTGATCGAGCACGGCCCGGGCCTCTTTCTCGACCTCGTCGCGCAGGTCACCAAACCCAGGTGCGTTGACGATGAGCACACGCCGATCCTCGTCGAGCGCGCTGACGCGGACCTCTCTGGTGGAGCCCGGAATCGGATCGATTTGCCCGAAGTCGATGCCGAACAGGGCGCGAATGGCCGAGTCCTTGCCCGATGATGCCGAGCCCAGAAAGGCGACGGTCAGCGTCTGCTTGAGCGCCGTCTGCACTTCGTCGGCGGCGATCTCCCAGCGCGCTGCTACCAGCTTGTCGATGTCACTGATGTCCATGGCGGCAGAGTAGCGCAGGCTAGAGTGTGCGGGATGGCTCGATCCCTGGAAATGACCGCGTCGAGGCTGAGGTTCGTCGATGTGGAGACGCTCGCCAGCGGTAGGGTAGGCCCATGATCCCCGCCTATCGAGACTACTTGCCCGACCCGTTGGTCGAGGCGCTCGCCGAGACCGCCGTTGCTGTGCCAGGAGTTGCTGGGCTCAGCGTCGATCCGGATCTGCTGGCCGCCTTTCCCCAGCTGCAGACGACACAGGCGCTGCAGCTGGTGGTCGATGTGTACCGCGACGTGCAGGCCGAATTGGCGGCTCTGATGGAGCAGCGCAGGGTCGACAAGGCCTTTGTGGACGAGCGCACCCTCGCCGCAGCCAAGCGCAACATCGGCCGCGACTATCTGTCGGCCGAGTACGAGACCGTCATTGGCGACACCGACTCGACCGGACGCCTGGTCGTCGGGGCTCTCGCCGAACCCGCGAACGGGCCTGCCGTCTCGCTGCCGGACCACATCGCGGGGCCGGCCATCACCCTCTTTGGCCCGCCCGACAACGCCAAGATGTGCATCAATGCCATGAATGCGCTGCACCGCAAGCTGCCTGACGAGCCCGCCATCGTGGCCGACTTGGTGCAAGCCAGCGGACTGATTCCGCGGTGGGGAGCCGACAGCGAAGACAGCAAGACGCCATTTCTGGCCGACCTGCTGTCCGCGACCGTGAACCTGCGCGGCTGCTACGACCGCACCCTGGGCCTCACCGACTCCAGAACCGGCAAGACCTACGCGCTGGCCGACGACGGTCTGTCCGTTCCGATCAAGCGCGTGACTGGCCTGGCACTGCCTGACGGCTTGCACTTGCTGGACGGCGCTCCTCTGCCACTGCACCTGGTCGACCTCGTGCTGCACATGGCTTTTCACCACGACCGGCCCGAGGCGCTTGTCTTCTACGTTCCCAAGCTCGAGAACGAAGAGGAGGCCCGCTACTTTGCCAACTTGGTGCGGGCGACCGAGCGGCGGCTGGCCCAGCGCCATGAACACTTCCAGATGGGCGTGGTCCGCCTGTTCATCGTGTTCGAGACCCCGCGCGCCATCTTCCGCATTCGCGAGATGGCCGACGCGCTGCACCCGTACTTCGCCGGTGGCTCCCTGGGCTGGCACGACTTCCTCGGGGCCACAGCACGGCTGTTCCGGCACGACCCGAACTACCGCATTCCGGTCAAGGCCGACCCCAACATTGTCATCCACCACATCAAGGAGTCCCACGTCCGCCTGGTGTCGGCGCTGAGCCCCATCGGGGCGGTGACCATCGGCGGCATGTACGGCACCCTGTACGAGGCCGGCAATGTCGATTCCTTTGAGGTCTCGATGGTCGGCTACGTGCGCGATGTCGTCACCCAGCTGCGCCGTGGACTCGATGGTTTCTGGGTCGCACATCCGGACTTCGTGCGCATCGGCATCGCCATCGTCGAGGCCTGGCACCGGAGTGACCGGGACGACCAAGACACATCCCTTGTGGACTTGGTGTCGGCACTGGTGCCCGACGAGGTCGAGCTGGCCCCGCTGCTGACCTTCTTGGCCGGTTCCGACGTGCATGGGCACGATGAATCCGACCCGCTCTACCCGCGACGGGTGCTGGCCGCCGACATCATCGAGAGCGATGTGATCAGCAATAGCG
>CAYYHT010000932.1:0-2776 GCA_964471355.1 uncultured Enterobacteriaceae bacterium | reverse complement strand
GCCCAGCAGGTCCCACACGTCAGGGTCAAACGCCATCTGTTCTCCTCACTGCAGCGTAGTGGAGCTGGCGAACTGTGCCTTGAGGAGTGCGATGTCACGCTGCAGGCGGCCAACCAGTTCCTCGGCTGCTTCGGCGCGGGCCTGGAGTGCCTCGGCATGCGCTTCGAGGCCTTCCGCGTGCGCTCCGAGACTGTCGGCACGCGCTTCGGCCAGTTCTGCGCGGCTGCGCATTGCTGCCAACTGGGCTCGAAGCTGGCGGAGTTTGGCGTCCGGATCCATGGATCCCAGTACGCCACGGCTGATCGCCGAACCACCCGTTTGACAGAGGTCTTACTTCGCTTCTGGTGGATTCCATCGTGGCAACCGTCGAGCGCGAGACAGGTCGATGCCTTCGAGCAGCGCCGCGAGCTCGGCCGAGGTCATGCGCAGGGCCTTGCGACCCCTCGACTTCGGTACTCGAAAGCGACCACGGGCGAGGCGCTTGTAGACCAGGACGTAGCCGCCGTGGTCGAAGAAGAGCAACTTCAGCGCGTTCCGGCGCCGGTTGTGGAAGACCCATACGTGCCTGAGTGGGTCGCCGTCGAGCTCGTTGGCCACCACCCCGCACAGGCCATCGATGCCACGCCGGAAGTCGACGGGTGCCGTTGCCACGTGAATACGAGTGCGATGTGGGACGCTCAGCACAGAGCGCGCACCACACGCCGCAGTTCTCCGGCGTCGAATCCGAACGGCACGCGAATGCCGATTCCGCTGTCGCCAAGCTCTACGAACAGGTCTGGCACCTCCTCGAAGTCGTCGTCCTCCTCCTCCTCGTCCACCAACTCGAGCTCAACGAACTCGATCTCGGCCGAATGCTCGTTGCGGAACTCGCCGCGCCACCAGCGCAGCGTGTTCGCCACCAGCCCATATCGACGAGCAAACTGCACCGCGTTCAGTCCCGACGCTTCGAGCTTCCTGATGATCGGACGCCACTCTTCCCGTGACCGTCGTTGTGTAGCCATGGTGTAGCAGCCCGGGCTACCTGATCCATGTCAGCTCGGCCAAGGTGATCCGTCACCAGCTCGGGCAAGGTGATCCAGTCCCAGCTCGGGCAAAGTGATCCCCTTCAGCTCGGGCAAACTGATCCTCCTTGGCTCGGGCAAACTGATCCCAAATACCCACCCCCGGTGAAGAACCGGGAGGGTGGGGTGAACCCAGGAATCCAAGACATGGACCGATTGAGAGAGCTGGTGCGTCTGCACCGGAAGGGCACAGCTGTGCGCGAAGTCACGCGGCTGCTGCAGATGAGCCCAAACACAGAAAGGAGCTGGAGAAACACGCTGGACAAGGCGGGTCTGCTTCGCGGTGACGTCAACGAGCTGCCCGAACTCGAGGTGCTGCGCGTGACCGTCGGGCGTGAACGCGGCAAGCCGCCCATTCAGGAGCGTTCGTCAGTAGAGAAGTGGCGAGCCGAGATCGAGAAGCAGCAGAAGAAGGGAGTCGGGCCGACCGCCATCCACCAGGTGCTGTGCGAGGAGAACATCGACTTCGAGGGCAGCGTGTCCGCCGTGAAGCGGCTCTACGCGAGCATTCTGCGAGGTCGAGGCCCACGAGCCGAGGACGTGGCCATTCCAGTAGTGACCGCCGCCGGCCAGGTCGCCCAGGTGGACTTCGGCTATGTCGGGAAGCTTCTCGACCCGCTGACAGGGAGGCGCCGCAAGGCGTGGGTCTTTGTGGTGGTGCTGGGATGCAGTCGGCACATGTTTGCCAAGGTGGTGTTCGACCAGAGCACGAGCACCTGGCTACAGCTGCACAGGGAGGCGTTCGAGCACTTCGGTGGCGTGCCAGCCGTCGTGGTGCCCGACAACTTGAAGGCAGCAGTGATCCGGGCAGCATTCGCGGTGGACGACCTGTCCGTGCTGAACCGCGCCTATCGGGAGTTGGCGCGGCACTACGACTTCATCATCGACCCGGCACCACCGCGTGCACCCGAGAAGAAGGGAAAGGTCGAGTCTGGCGTGAAGTACGTGAAGGGTTCATTCTTCAAGCCGCGTGAGTTCGTCGACATCGTCGATGCCAACAAGCGCCTGCACAGCTGGGTCATGGGAGTGGCAGGCGCACGACGGCACGGCACCACCAGTCGAAAGCCGCTCGAGGTCTTCCATGACATCGAGCGAAGCGAGCTGAAGTCGCTGCCGAGCCACGCCTGGACCGACGTGGAATGGCGAGAGCTAAAGGTCGGCCGAAACACACATGTGGGCTTCGACGCGCGCTTCTGGTCGGTACCTTGGCCGAACATCGGCGCCCAGGTGCTGGTTCGAGCGACGCCCACGAGCGTCGAGATCTACCGAGACGACAGTCGCATCGCGACGCATTCGCGAAGCGGCGTAGAGCTGTGGTCTACCAAGGATGAGCACCTGCCCGAGGGCCGGAAGGACCTACGCCATCGAGATCGGCGCTACTGGGAAGAACGAGCCGATGTGCTTGGTGAGGAGGTTGGCGCCTACATCCGCGAGGTGCTGGACGCCGATTCGGTCCAGCAGCCGTTGCGGCGAGTTGCGGCCATCCTTCGAGCCCTGGAAACGGTACCGGCAGAGCGAGCTCGAGCCGCCGCTGTGCGGGCGTCCTACTTCGGCATGCTGAAGGCGGCGGGGGTGAAGCGCATCTTGCGGGAGGGGCTGGACCTGCAGCCATTGCCGACAGGCGCGATGTCGCCCGGCTGGGCCAAGCAGCCGGCATTCGCACGTTCAGCCACCGCGTTCCTGACGGGCATGGAGGTGCGCGATGGGACCTGTTG
>CAYYHT010000931.1:0-2780 GCA_964471355.1 uncultured Enterobacteriaceae bacterium | reverse complement strand
GGCATGGGCACGTTGTCAGCGAGCCAGCGCTCCCGAGCCAATACGCGGGCCATTCTGCGCGGATCGTGGCTGGCAGCCTCGATGGTCAGGAACTTGGTCCAGTTGCCCATGGGGTCTAGCATCTTGAAGCCGGCCTTCATCAGGTCGACCGGCAGCAAGCCTTGCGCGATGGCTTGGTCGGCATCGAAGTGACTGGAGTCCACAAAGTCCCGGAAGCGGCCGCCTTCGCTGAACTTCACCGGTGCATTCAGGGTGGCGAGTGCTGCGACTCGCTGGGGCCGAAGGGCGGTGTACATCGCTGCGAGCGTCCCGCCTTGGCAGTAGCCCAGCAGAATGCACTGCTTGGTGCCGCCGTGGCGACAGGCGCGGTCGATGGCACGGTGCAGCAGCTCGAGCAGTACGTAGCCGACGTCTTCATCGGCGTCTTCGGCAGCGGGCACGCCCCAGTCCACGAGGTAGGTGGGGTGACCCTGTTCAGCCAGGGCGCCGACCACCGAACGGTCGCGTTCGAGGTCCAGGATGTAGGCCCGGTTGATCATGCTTGGCACAAGCACGACCGGCATGCGTCCGCGCTCACCGCCGTAGTAGCGCACGGCCAGCTTGTCCTGACGGTGCACCACGGTGTGGGTGGTCTGGCCGACAGGGGGCTTGGGCAGCGTCTCGAGCAGCCACATGCCGCGCTGGATGCGGGCGGTTTCGCGCAGACCGGGAATCATGCCTGGGCCCTCATGTCTGCGGATTCGGCGCCGGAAGCGATCCAGGCGACGAGCGCCTTGGGCAGGTGCTTGCCGATGCTGATGCCGACGTGACCGCCCTTGATGACCTGGGTCTCGACGTGGCCTCCCCATACCTGCGCGAGTGCAGAAGCCGAAGCGGGGGGCACAATGTGGTCACCGGTCGCGGCCAAGACCAACGCGGGGATCGTGCACTTGGACAGGTCTGTGGCCTCGTTGCCGAGCACCCAGCTGCCATCCATCAGCGCGTTGTTGAAGTAGCAAGCGCGCACGTACTCGCGGTAGCACTCCCCTGGGAAGTCGATGTTGTCGGAGCTCCAGCGCTCCATGGCGGCCCAGAGCACCTTGAAGTCTTCGTCTTCGAACCGGTCCCACAGACCCTTGAACTTGGCGACTTGGCCCGTGGGCCGCAGCCAAGCGAAGCTGCTCTTCATGAGTGCTGCGGGGAAGTTGCCAAAGCCGTCAACGACGTCATCGAGCGGGAAGGTGGCTTCGTCCGCCCAGATGGCCAACCGCCCCGATGCCTTAAAGTCGATGGGGGTCGCGACGAAGGCGACTCGCCGGGCCAGATGCGGATGGCGAGCGAGTGATGCGGCCAAGAAGGTGCCGCCGACGCAGTAGCCGACCGCATCGAGTTCTGTGGCTGCATGCTCCCGAGTTGCATGACGCAGAGCGCGGTCCATTGCACGCGGCAGCAGGCCGTCGATGAGCTCAACCGCCCGGACGTCCTTGTCCTCTGGGCCGGGACGTCCCCAATCGAGCAGGTATACAGGAGCACCTTCGGCCAGGAGCGCACCCACGATGGAGCGACCGGGCAACAGGTCGAATATGGTCCAGGTGTTGATCAGGGGCATGCAGATGAACACGGGCACCTGCGTCGCATTGACCGGCGCGAAGTAGCGCAAGGTGGCCTTGTTCTCGCGGTGGATGATGCTGTGGGGGGTCTGCCCGATCTTTGCCGAACGAGCCGGTGAGCCCATCAGGTACTTGGCGAAGCTGGTGGCGCGCATTCTAGGAGTCCTTCTTGGCGCGGCTCTTGCGCGCGGCGGGCTTCTTGGTGGTCATCACGTCGAGCTTGGCGTCCATCTCGGTCAGCTTGGCCAGCAGCTCGAGGCGGGTCTCGGCGGCTTCGATGCGTGCGAGCAGCGCTTGCTTCTCGACAGCTTCGAGCTTGTCTCGGGTAGCAAGTAGCTGATCTTCGACGGTCAGGAGCTTCTCTTCGAGCAGCGTGGCGATGCGAGCGACCCGGACCAGGTCAGCGCGGGTCGGCAGATGTGCCTTCTCCAAGCTCTCGTCGACGGCGGTCTCGTAGGACTGCCGTGCGCGGGCGGCCGCCGACAGATTGTTGCCCATCGTGCCGAGGAACGCTGGGTTGTCGAGCACTTGGTCCCACCAAGAGGTCATGCCGCGCTCCCATTGACCGTACAGCTCGCTGCTGACGCGGTCGAAGTCGGCGAATGGATTTTCGGGTGTCGTGGGCATGGAATCTCCAGATGCGGTGGGCGGCTCCATGGTGGAGCCGCCCGGGCGAGCTACTTCGAGGCGGGCTTGAAGCTGGCGAGCACGTCTTGCTGCACTGCGGCAGCAAGGTTGGCGCTGGACTGCCACGCAGTCAGGGATTGGGTGAGGTGGGTCTGGGCGGTGGTGCCAGCAAGCTTCATTTGAGCCAGCTGCCAGTCGGTGCAGACCTTGTTGAATCGAATCATGTTCTCGAGCATTTGGATGTCCTCCGTTTGGGTGTGGTTCCTTCCGGACGCAGAACATCTACCCACCATGTTGCAGTGCGGCAAGAATCTTTTTGCATTGCAATACGCGAGGCTGTTGTTAGGCTGATCCTATGAGGACGATCAAGAAATACAGCAACCGCAGGCTGTACGACACGACCACCAAGGCGTACGTAAACCTCGAGCAGCTGGCCGCTCTGATTCGCGATGGAGACGACGTTGAAGTCGTCGACGCCAAGACCGGCGAGGACCTGAGCAAGCCCGTGCTATTGGCGGTCATCTTGGAGGTTCAAGGCGCCCTGGACCTGTTTCCGCTGCCGCT
>CAYYHT010000930.1:0-2784 GCA_964471355.1 uncultured Enterobacteriaceae bacterium | reverse complement strand
CACACGGTAGCGGTCTTCGAGGGCAAGCACCCCGTCGCCCAGGACGGCTGCATGCCCGGCTTGCCCCGAGACCAGCAGGGTGACGCCGCTGCGCAGAGGCACCATGGTGCTGCTGACGACGTCAGCGCGGGCAAAGGCCACCGACAGGTCGCTGGTGGTGGGTGGCGCGAATTCGAGGGCGACCGAGAACAGTGTGCCGCGGGTGGGCTTGAGAGGGTCGTCTCGGCGGTCGTGAACCATGATTCCCTGGATGGTGTGTGCTGGCCTCCACTCGCGTCCGTCCTCGGCCTCGACCTTCTCCCATGGCTCTCCGGCGACGATGACCCCGGGATCGAAGTCCAGCAGGTTGCGCAGCTCGAGTCGACTGCCCGCACGAAGGGTGGTGACGGCAGACAGCCGGGTGTCCACGAACAGGCCGGTTCCAGTGCGGGCCATCTCATAGGTGCGTTCGTAGAGCCGTTCTTGGATCAACGCGTCCAGCACCAGCTGTTGGTTGCGCAGCGGGAAGTGCGGAGCGGTGTACGCCCCTGATGCGCGAAACTCGAGTTGATCAGCGGATAATCCCTGTGCGCCCACAAAGGTGTTCAGGTCAAATCGATGGGCCAAGCGGAACAGATTGCGGCGGGTGTAGCGGCTGAACACGCGCATGCCCTGGTCCGATGACAGGCCGCCGCCAAACTCGATGGCGTTGCGGCCGCGCTCCTCGACAGCAATGACAAGGTCCCGCGCGTCGTCGTCGCCGAGCAGCTCTGTGCTGACGCTGCGGAAGACGCCCAGGTCATACAGGTTGCTTCGCGCCTGCTCAAGCTGAATGGAGGTGAGTGGAGCGCCCAGGGTCAGGTCCACTTGGCGGCGAATAAAGGCGGGTCGAGTGTGGCCAGCCCCTCGCGTGACGACAGAGCGCAGCAGGACCTCAGGGCCCGACTCAACACGCAGCTCCGATGCCCAGCGATGCTCCCCCGCTGGGCGATTGATGATGCGCGCATCGGCCTCGAGATAGCCCACAGCTGTGTGGCTCAAGATCACCGCTTGGGCCAAGACCTCGAGGCGCTGCGGGGACCAGGGCTTGCCCACCATCTCGTCCTGCACTGCCTTGATGTAGTCGAGGTCCACATCCGGCGCGGCGCCGGTGATGGTCAGCCCGGCGAACTCTGTGACTTCGCCCTCGTCGACCTGGACCCGGACCGCGACCCACCTGGGCGGCGGCGAGGCGGTCATCGCTAGGTGCAGCTTGCGCATGCCTGGCAGCGACGCGATGGAGGGACGCTCGCCTGTCTGAAAGTCGCCAGCAGTCAGGACCGCGTCCGGGTAGCCCCGCGCTTGGTAGTACTCGGCAACCGCGGCGACTCCCTTGTCCAGCTCGTCGGGGGTCACGTGGCCTTGCCGGACCACGTCGTACGAAGCCTGGGTCACGACGGTGCGAAGCTGCCAGTCCTCGCTAGTCTGGTTGCCGTCAAAGACGATGCCGTGCGAGTCGCTATCGGGTTCGGCGAAGAGCCGGCTGCGCAAGGCGTGACGAGCACCTTTGTCGACCTGAACCGACAGGGTGCGCTCGTGTTCCTCTTCGCCCAGCTCGACGGTGGATGTGGCCTCCAGAAAGCCGCGGTCTTGCAGGTGGGTCTGCATGCGCGTCGGTGCGCTCTCCAGAAATCCGCGGGTCAGGCGCAGGCGTTCGTCGATGCGCAGTGCGTGCTCGGCCTTCTGCGGGCCGCGCCACGTCATGCCGGCTACCTCGAGCACCAACAGTGGGCCCGGGTCGATGGTGTAGGTGACCTTGTATTGGCCGTCGGAGGTCGGAGCGACGGCCGCACCGATGCGCGCTTGGACCCAGCCCACCTCCTTGCGCCGAAACCACGCTCGGGTCAGTGACCAGGGGTTGCGCCCGCCGGATGCGAGCCGGGTTCTGAGCTCGTATTGGGCCATCTGGACCCCGTCCGGAGACAGGGGCTTGCCCTCTTCGACCCCTCCGGCCTTGGCCCAGCGGCGCAGGATGCGGGCGTCGATCGGGACGTCACCGCGAAAATCGACCTGCTCGACCAGCCGGGGTTGGCCCTCGGCAATGCGAATCCAGATTTCGACGCGGCCGTCTCCAAGGACAATGGGGTCGACCTCGACCACGGCGTCGGGGAAGCCGCTCCTCTGCATCAGCTCGAACACGCGGGTCTTGACTGCAGGCCCATCGAGATCGGGATAGAAGACGCTTGCGGGCTCGACCCGTGCTGCATCGAGCAGGGCGCGCTCCTTGACCCAGTTGTTGCCCTGCACACGCACCTGCTGGACCCGCAGCGCCGGATAGACGAGGTAGGTCAGCTGCACTGCCTCTTGCAGCTCTCCGTTGTCGTCGTAGACCACCCACGGCTGCATGTCGGCCTCTACGGCGCTGAACTCACCGACTCGGAACAGCGTGGCGATGTCCAGCCGAACGAGCGAGGAGGCGATGGTCTGGCCCTGTTGGGCACGCAGCAGGGGCTCGAGGGATTCTTCGGGCAGTCCCCCGTTTGGGGCCAGCAGCGTCACGTCGGCGACGGGCAGTCCGACGTACCAGGGCGGGTCGGACACCCCCTGGGCAAACGCGAGGCTAGCCAGCAGCCAGATCATCGCTGGCTCATTCCCATTCCTTGCGCAGGCGTACGTCGTCTCGCGTCTCGAGGTGCTTTTCGTCCACCTCGCGCCTGCTCTCCTCAGCCTTCACATCTTCCATGCGCTTGCGTGCCTCCCATCTTGCCTTGTTTTCCCTTCGAGTATTGAGTATTGAGTCTTGAGTCTTGAGTCTTGAGTCTTGAG
>CAYYHT010000929.1:0-2784 GCA_964471355.1 uncultured Enterobacteriaceae bacterium | reverse complement strand
GGACACGAGCCGAGTAGGAGAAGGCGATCTGCTCGAGCTCCGCGTCGAGTTCGGGGGTGCTCTGACCTCGCTCGACTGCGCGAGCGGCCTGTTCGGCTGCCGTCATGACGGCGCGTCGCATGCGCTCGCCCACGGTGGCGTCACCGACGTCGCTGAACCACACAAAGACCAGCGGCGACAGCGCCACGAGCAGAGTGACCATCAGCGTCCGCGCCCGCAGGGTGCGCGAGCGCCACAGATGCCGACGCGTCGGGGCGGTCAGCCGCGCCACCGGTAGCCGGCGCCGATCACCGTCTCGATCTCGTTGAAGTCAGCGTCGACCTCTTCGATCTTTCTGCGCAGGCGCCGTACGTACGTATCGACGATGCGAATGGCGACCACCGAATCGTCGCCTCGGGCCATCTCGAGCAGCCTGTCTCGGCTGAAGACGACGCCAGGACGCGAAGTGAGGGCCTGCAGCAGGCGAAACTCGGTGACCGTCGTCTCGAACAGTGCGTCGCCGTAGCGTGCCTCGAGCCGGTCGGCGTCGAGGGAGAGCTTGCCCGTTGTGGCCACGGTGGTGGTCTCGGAGCCACTGCGTGCGGTCTGCCTGCGCAGCAGAGCCGAGACACGGGCCAATAGGACTCGAGTCGAGAACGGCTTGGCCACGTAGTCGTCGGCACCAAGCTCGAGTCCGAGTGCTTCGTCGATCTCGGAATCACGGCTGGTCAGCAGGATGATGGGAACGGCCGAGCCGGCCTCGCGCAACCGACGGCACAACGTGAAACCGTCGATACGCGGCATGTTCACGTCGCTGATGACCGCATCGGGCGATCCCGACGCGATCGCAGCGAGTCCGGCCTCGCCATCGGGCGCGGTGGTCACTTGGTGGCCGGCATCTTCAAACGCCATGGACAGCACATCGAGCAGGGAAACGTCATCATCGATCAGCAGGATTGTCGCCATGAATCCGGAGTAACGGGACTGTCGGATGTGTCGCGAAAGTTCACATCAGCTGAATGTCTGGGGAGTTCGGCCGTTGTACCCCCCATGCGACTGTACAGCCAACGCTTACTGCTGGCCCTGGCCATTTGTGGCGGGGCACTCGTCTCGCCCTTTGGGGGGGCAGCGCCCAACGACGCGCCGTCGGAGGTGTCGTGGCGATGGTCCGCACCCCCGTCGATGGCCAACACCAAAGTCACCCTGGTGGCTCCGCTAGTGACCGAGCTGGGTGGCGAGCCCGTGGTCGCCATCTTGCGTCCCTCGGGGCACAAGTTCTGGGATGACGGCACACTGCACGTCTTGGACGGGCGCAGTGGGCGCCCCATGTGGACACTCCGACAACTCGGCGGACACGCCTTCGCTCCATCGGGACAGGTGACTCAGGTGGATGCGGATCTCTGCGCTCCGGCCCTCTACGGTGGACTGTTGTGCCTCGATGAGCGCGGCCAGTTCTCGGGGCTTCGTCCCTCGACCGACGCCATCTCCGCGTCCTGGCCCGTTCACGCCGACGTTGACGCGGACGGGCATGAAGACCTCGTCGTTCGCGAGAGCGATTGGCCGGTCAAGGGCTGGACGGGCTTTGTGGTGCGCGCCCCCTGATTCGAAATCCCGGCGCGTCGATGGGCTAGTGTCGGGGCGTGAAGGAACTACGGCGCTATCTAGAGCACTTCCGGCAAGACGGCACAGCGTTCTTGGTGGCCGCGGCGCTGATGGGCGTGAGTGCGGTCATACCCGGCGCCGCTGTCGTGGTGCTCAAGGCTGCGCTGGACGCCGTGGTGTCGGGGACCGATGACGGGCAAATCGGCGAACTTGCCTTGGCATTCGCCGTGCTCTACGCGGTGGCGGGCGTGCTTAAGGTCGTGCGCACGGACCTGACCAAGGGCATTGCGTGGCGCGTCACTTCCCGGCTGCGTCGCAGACTGCACCGTCAGTTCCTGCTGCTGGCACCTGGGCAACAAGGCAGCACCGGGGAGCGCATCTCGGCGCTCACCCATGATGTAGACGAGCTTCAATACGGCGTGTCGGCGATTGTGACGCTGCTCCGAAACCCCCTGACCATCGTGATCTTGGCCCTGACCGCGTGGAGGATGGCGCCGGGCCTTGCCGCGATGGCGCTGGCGATGCTGCCGCTGATGGTCATTCCTGCTTGGTGGGGAGGGAGACTCGTTCGCAGGCGCAGCAGCACGGTCCGAGCGACCCGTTCGGCACTCACGGGCTTGATTCAAGATCAGCTCGCTGGGCTGTCGGCTGTGCAGACCTTCCGCGCCGAAGAGGAGGAAGGTGCGCGATTCGCCGCGGTAGAGGAAGCCGACCGAGCTGCACGTCTGCGCATGGAAGTCGACAGGACGCTGCCAGGCGCGCTTGTTCAGACCGTGGGTGCTGGGGCTGTCGGGCTGTTGCTGTGGGTTGGAGCACGGCAGGTGTTCGATGGGACCTTGACGCCCGGGGCCCTGGTCGGCTTCTCGCTCGCCGTCGCCCTGATGACGCGCCCATTGACGGGTCTGTCCGAGGTGTGGAGCCTCATGCAGCGGTCGCTGGCCGCACTCGAGCGGGTCTACGCCACGTTGGACAAGCTGCCGCGCGTCGAGGAACCGGCCATCCATGCGGCGCTGCCCGACGGCCCCTTGGCGGTCTCGTGGCGGCGAATCAGCGTGGACTACGGCGATGGCATCGTCGTTCGACAGCTCGATCTGGTGGCGCGTGCGGGCGAGTTGTTGGCCATCGTCGGAGCCACCGGTGCGGGCAAGAGCACCCTGCTGCGACTGGTGAGCCGGCAGTTCGACCCCGATGTGGGCGAGATTC
>CAYYHT010000928.1:0-2785 GCA_964471355.1 uncultured Enterobacteriaceae bacterium | reverse complement strand
TACGTGGCCGATGCGGTGCGGGTCATCGAGGCGTGCGAGCAGCCGCCGTTCATGATCGGCACAGCTTGGGTGGTGGCGTCATCGTCGGGGCTGCCACCGAGGCCCCGGTGGCGGGCTTGATCCCGATGGCTGGTGTGTTCAGCTTCGGTCGCCACAACGTGGTGATTCGGGCCGCGGCACGTCTGTCGTTGCGTGCTGAACCCTTCCTGCTTGCGGCGCCGGCTCGGGTCTCGACCCAATGGATCGGCGTGGTGCTTGGCGCGGCCTACTCCCTGACAGATATCGCTGGCTACGGCCTCCCGCTGGCCGGATGGGTTCCCGGATCCATCGAACGCGACCTGCTCGAAGAGCGACTGGCCAAGGGCTTTGATTGGACCAGCATCGAGGTCTGGCTGCAGATGTCTCGGTGGGCCCGTGGTGAGCCCTTCGCATATGCCGAAGCCTTCACAAGCCTCGATGTGCCTCTGTACGTGTTGTGTGGTGACTCCGACCCATTGCTGCCTCGCCCAGACGCACAAGCCTGCTTCGACGGTTCGGGCAGCACCGACAAGCGCTTTGAGTGCATGGAGCTGTACGAGCATGGCCAGCACTTTGGGCACGTCGATCTGATCCTGGGGCGGCATGCTCCGGAGCTGGTCTGGTCGCGCATGAGTGAGTGGCTGTCGGCACGCTGCTGACGTTCAACTTTGGCCGAAACCTTTGCGAGTCCCTTCGGAGTATCCATGGAGGCCAGCATGGAGTTCGGATGCCTCAGCTCAGTGTCGACGTTTGCGGATGGGACGGACGGCGTCCCAAGGTGCTCACGCTGCGCGCGGACGGCTGTGAGTACTACGAGCGGGACTTGTCAGCGGAGCGGTTCGATACGCGGCCCAAGCGGTGGGCCGAGCGGACGCCAGACGCTGCTCGCGAGAGGCTTCGCGTTCGTCGTGATGCGCTGTTGGCCGACGGGTGGCGAATCGGCGTGCCCGATGGGTTGATTGGCCTGCCGACGCCACCCCGGTCCATTGCCGCAGAGCTGGTGTCCGCCTTTCGCGCCGAGTACACCGATGACACCCAAGACGTCGACGGTGTCCTCGGCGGTCTGCCCCTCCTTGAGGCCGATGAGCAGTGGCCCACCGACCGCAGCCCCCGGGTCTACATCGGGGAAGTGCGGACACCCGGCAACCCCCAGCCGCTGCAGCTCTTTCGAGGCCTTGCGCGTCGAATCGAGCCGGGAGAACGAGCGACTCGGTCCGCACCAGCGGGGCTTCCGGTCCGGGCGCAGCGGCGCTTTCGGTGGCAGCAGGCGCTGGACTTTCGATGGGACTTTGGGGCGTGGGTCGATCTGCCGCCCAGGTTGCTGCTGGAAGCCGAACTCAGGGGCACCAAGCATGGTGGATGGGCCCCGGCAGCATCGACAAGAGTGCGGTGTTCGGTCTGCGGCCAGGCCATGCGCTTCACCATGCAGATCGCCACGGATGATGTGGTGCGCATCTTCGAGTGCCCCGACGGGCACGAGGTGCAGACGGCGAGTTAGGCCGCGCTCATGAATCGACGCACACTGTTGACCGCGGCTGCTCTGCTGATGCTTGCTCCGAACCTCGTGGGCTGTCCCGAGCCGCCTCCGCCGATCGCTCTGAGCGGTGAGGTGGCGACCGTGGCATGTGGTTTTTGCCGGTTCAAGATCGAGGGCGCGCGCATGCCCTGCTTCTGGGCCGTACGCATTGGAGATGACCACTTTGCGGTCAAAGGCGAACAGCCCAAAAAACACGATAACCATGCTCCAGACGGCATGTGCAACATCGAGCGTCAGGCGCGTCTGACCGGCAAGGTCGTCGGTGGCAGCTTTGTCGCTACCAAATTTGAGCTGCTGGATGTCGACCCAACAACGGTTCCAGCCAAGCCGGAGTACAGCGACGCGGACGCCCACTGATTGCGGACCGACGTCCTGGTGTCCATCGCCGTATTCGCTGTGGGCTTGTCAGCCGCGGGCGCGGGCTATGCCAACGGTGATGCCGCCGTGTACGCCAGCCAAGCGCTCTCCGGTGACCTGAGCGAGCGAACGGTTCACGTCGGCTATCTTGCGCTGGCAGCACTCATCGGGCGCGTCGTCGGTGAATCGCTTCCGATTTGGCTTGATGCATTGACGGCCCTGAGCGCGGCATTGGCCACGTTTGGCGTGGCTCGGCTCTCTCGGCAACAGGGGGGGGCTGCACGGATCTCGGCACTGGCCTTTGCCGCGGCGGTGGTCCCGGTTGCCGCATTTGCAGAGGTGGACGTGCTGTGGGTTGCGCTCATGGTGTTGGCGTGCGCAGCCAGAGGGGCCTGGATGTGTGCGGCGCTAGTGGCTGCGGCGGTCAGCGTCTCACCGGGGGCGCTGCTGGCATTGCCGTGGCTCGCGTGGGTCCGTGGTCAACGGGGCGCGTCTGGGGCCTGGGAAGTCCCCACGGGCTTGCTCGTCGCGGCGTTCATTGTGGCCATCACGGTGGCCAGTGGCGGGGACTGGTGGACCGGTGAGCGAGGCATGTTGCGAAGTCCTGATCCCAGGCTGTTGCGGTCGGTATCGGCTTGGCTCGTCGCGGTGCCGCTAGGCGTCTTGCCCCTGGCGTGGTTTGGCGTGAGTCGCGCTGCTCTTGTCGCGTTGATGGCATGCCTTCCGCTGTTGCTCGCTCCGCCTGATACCGGCGCCTGGCTCATTCCCTGCGCGGCTGTGGCCCTGATGGCCGGGCAGGGGTGGAGCGACTCCGGGCGATCCGGCGACGCCCTTGGCGCCGTGCTGCTGGTGCAGTTGTTGGTGTCCACGCTG
>CAYYHT010000927.1:0-2808 GCA_964471355.1 uncultured Enterobacteriaceae bacterium | reverse complement strand
TAGGTTTGGTTGGAGTGGGGAATCTCGCGGCTGACGCGCACCATCTGCGCACCGTCGTCCCGGGCCCAGTCCGTGCTGTCCAAGATGACATGGCTGATGCCACCGACACAGTGGGCCGCGGTCAGCACCACGCGAGAATGCACGAGCACGCCTGTACAGCTGACGTAGCTGCCCTGCTGCACCATGCCCGCCGCGTCGGGCCAGGCCCCTTCATCGGCCTGGTCACCGCCCACCACCATCATCGGGCCGCGATCTGCATCGAGCTGCCTCTCGCGCAGCTCGCCATCATGGCCGCCCGAGCTGTCGGCGTCTTCGAATGCCCGGTCTTGGCCAACAGCCATCGTGGACAGGACAAGAGCAAGCAGCGTGAGCATCGGACCTCCGGGCAGCACAACGTGCACCCATGATGCCTGACTTGCCGCAAAGTCACAGTCAACACCGCATTCGTCAGCTTCCGCCGTGGGTGACATTCCGAGACGAGAAAAGATCCATGGAAAGTGGGGTCTGCCGACACATACGCCCCGATGCTGCCCTTGATCTCCATTGCTGCCTTTTCGGCAAGCGCTGTCACCGTCGTGACCGACACCGACCGCATTGTGTCCGACGCCTTGGAGCGCGCCGTCGAGCTGCGCTGCCCCGACCAGCAAGCCAGCCTGATGGCCACGGTGACCGATTCGGACGACGACGGCTTCGCCCTGGTGCTGTTCGATCTCGAGTCGAACTGGATGGATGACTGGAGCCTCGCCGGCCACGACTACGAGGGCGAAGACCAAGCCCGGGCCCTGTCCATGGTCATCTGCGGCCGCATCACCGGCCGCCCTCCACCCGAGCCTCCCCCGGTCGTGCGCGCTCCCCGCCAGCTGTCGCGAACCGACCGCGTCAACCTGCGTCCCTATGTGGCCATGACGTTGCTGGCGGACCGGCCGACGCTTGGTGCCCACGTCGATCGCTGCTGGGGCAAGATCTGCCCCGAGGTCGGCTTGGCCGCCAGGGCCCGCCCCTACGAGAGTCTTGGACGCAGCGACATGCTGCCCGATCCAACCATCATGGCCGATCTGGGCGCGGGCTACGCCATCATCAGCAATACGCTGGTCGGCGCCTCGATCTCGATTGAAGACTCCTTCACCTGGCAGAACACCACCGTCTACAGCGGCGGTGGCTGGGTCGAGAGCTGGCGAGACCGTCCCCTCACCTGGCGGGCCACGGCCCGATGGACCCGCGCCGAGTGGAACGAGCAGACCGACAGCGGCGACTGGGTCACCATGGGCGGCGTCCGGCCCGCCGTCGAGGTCAGCGCCGTGTACCGAGGGTGGCGCCGATGAATGACCTCGTCGCCCGCGCCCAGACCGGTGACCGCGCCGCCCTGAACAGCCTGCTGCGCCAGCTCATGCCGGACATTCGCCGGCGAGTGCACCGCTACATCCGGCCTCCCGAGAGCGACGACGTCGTCCAGACCGTGCTCATCGAGGTCGCCAAGAGCCTGCGCAACTTCCGCGGCGAAGCGAACATCAAGACCTGGGCGACCCGCATCGCCGTGCGCGTGTCCTTCCGGCACATCAAGCAGCGCAAGCAGGTCCTGCCGTTCAAGCCGAACCAAGAACCGCATGACGGGCATATGCACGCCCGCGCCGTCGAGGCCCGGGACAGTCTGCGCTCGCTGCAGCGCTGCCTGGATCAGCTGTCTCCCGAGCGCAAGATGGTGTTCATTCTCCAGGACGTCGAGGGCTACACCGCTCCCGAGGTCGCCCAGATGCTCGACATTCCGCTGGGCACGGTCTACGGGCGCCTTCGCGACGCCCGACGCATCGTCAAAGACGCCTTCGAGCGCGAGCAGGGACGCCCCATGAGCCGGTCCATCAGCCAGGGAGGCACGCGATGAGCCGCGCCGAACAAGAGCTGCTGATGGCCTTGGCCGCCATGCGCGACATGGAGCCGCCTGCCCTCGATGATGAGCTGACCGAGGACATGATCACCCTGGCCGTCGAAGCCATGGTCGAAGACGAGTGGCTCACCGACGGCGACCTGCCCGAGCCAAGCATCGAACGACCCAAGCCCGTTGCCAGCCCCGTGCGCTGGTTGGCCTTCGCCCTGCCCCTGGCCGCAGCCGCCGCCCTGACGCTGATGGGCATCGCCCTGACCCAGCAGGCCGAGCAGCCCCTCGAGGTCGCGGCCATCGAAGTCGTCGACGCCAACCCCACGGTCGAGTGGCTGGTCTTCGATGCGGTCGAAGGCCTGGATGTGGTCGTCACCGAGAACCAGCCCGTGGTCCTGCGCATGTCCGACCACCGCGAGGTCCTGCTTCACGGAACCGGCGTGCTTCAGGTCGAGTCCGTCGACAACCCGCGCATCCGCATTCGCCGCGGCGTGCTGCATGCCACCTGGCGCTCGGCGGACAAGGGCATCCTGCGATTCACCAGCCGCTTTGGGGCCGTCGACCTGATTCGCGGAGTTGCCGCGGTGCAGGTCAGCGACACCGCATTCAGCTGGGAGCTCGAGCAGGGCGAAGCCCGAGAGGTCAAAGCAGCCCCGCCCGTGCGCTCCCGTCCGAAGTTGGCTCCGACCCAAATCGTCGAGCCAGAACCCGCACGGGATGTCGCGCCGGTTCCGACCATCGACCCCACCCCGCCCAACCCAACCCAAGAAGGCATCGACACCGAAGAAGAAGCCGAGGTGGCCGCCCCCAGTGCCGGCCAGCTGTTCGACGAAGCCGAGGCGGCCATGCGAGACGGCCGACGCGCCCAGGCCATCGAGATGCTGATCGAGTTGCGACGGTTGCACCCCAACTCGGCAACCGCGGAGTTGGCGCTG
>CAYYHT010000926.1:1005-2809 GCA_964471355.1 uncultured Enterobacteriaceae bacterium | reverse complement strand
AAGAAGCCGAAGGACTCGGCAACGCGCTTGACCGGCACTCCCCAGCGTCCGTGGGTCAACGTCATCATGACGCCGAACAGCACGCCGCCTTGAGCGATCGCCAGCACATAGACCAGGGCGGTGATGTAGGCGCCCCAGGTCCATGCGGCACCTGCGACTCCGAAGCCGTAGCCGAGTGCAATGACTCCCCAGGCGATGCCAGCCATAGCCAGCATGTTGACTGTGGCAGGAACTTCGCGACCGGGCATCGCTTCGATGACAGCGGTTGTGTCGGGCATCTTGCCGCGACCGTCGTAGACGCTCATGGGCTTGCCTCCACGCCTTCAGCGCCTTCGGCGCCTTCCGGTACGGGCTCGGGTTCAGGGGCCGGCGGGATGTACGCCGAATCGGGCATCGTGCGCACATACGAGACGATGGACCACATCTCTTCGTCGGTCATGGCCCAACCGTAGTAGGGCATGAGCCCGCCACCATTGCGGATCGTCAGGTAGACGTACCCGTCGGTATAGCCGCTCAGACGACCGCCTTTGCCGGCGAGAGCAGGCACGTTCGGGAACCGGTTGGCATCGGGGTCACCGACCGGACCGTTCACAACACCGTCGCCGTGGCAGGGCGTGCAGTAGATGTCGAACATCTTCTTGCCGCCGGCGATGCTGTCTTCTGTTGATGCATGCGGGTTGAGCAGGGCCTTGCCCTCGTTCGTGCCGCGGTCGTAGTTGCTTGAGAAGGAGCGGGGAGTCAGCAAATTGGGCTGGCTCACAACGCCGTCTGGAAGGGGTCGCATGGTCTGCTCGTAGGCCTTGACGGCGTCGGAGTCGGCCATGTCGACATCCCAGGGCAGGGCGATGGCGGCGCTGGCCACCAGGGTGCCTGCGGCGATGAGCGTGTAGCGGGTGGCCTTATGCATTGGGCACCTCGTAGATGGCGTCGGCACCGGTCGAGACTTCGACAGCACCAGTGGCGCGCAGGATGTCCTGGATGCGTTCGCTATCGGCGTTCGCAGCCTGGGTGAACACGATTGTGAAGCTCGCGTCTGACACGCGGGGATCGGCAATGCCCTCGTCGAGCCAGAAGCTTGGCAAACCACAGTGGAAGACCAAGCCGGCAAAGGTCATCAGGCCTGCGCACATGATGGTGCTCTCGAACATGAAGACGGCGAACGGCGGCAGACTGACCACTGGCTTTCCGCCGGGGTTGATCATTGGCCACTGTGCGTGGGTCAGCGAGGCGATGCTCAAGCCGAACAAGATGCCAGTGACGCCGCCGGTGAGGGTCCACCAGCGAACCGGAGACGGCCGGCCTTCGTAGATCGCCTCTTCGATTTCGTGCCGTGGCAGCGGCGCCACGACGTCGTAGCCACGAAATCCGGCCTTTTTCAGGCGCTCGATGCCCGTAAGCAGGCAGTCAAGGTGCTGGTAGACACCCTTTACGCGGATGGTTGCGCTCAATGGGCACCTCCCAACGAGCCCTTGACCGGTGGGGCCGTGGACTCCTTGATCTCGGTGATGGCGATGGCGGGGAAGGTCTGGCAGAAGGTCAGGAACCAGAAGAAGAACCAACCACACGAGCCCAACAGGACGCCAATTTCGAGGTTCGAGGGGAAGTAGGTACCCCAGGAACCCGGGTCGAAGTCATGGGACTGCGACGAGATGACGAAGTTGGCGCGCTCGCACCACATGCCAATGTTGATCAGGATGCTGCAGAAGAACAGCCAGCCGTAGTGGCGGCGGAGCTTCTTGGACCAGAAGCTGAGGGGGACGACGCAGTTGCAGAACACCATCGTCCAGAAGATGGGCGCGTAGGG
>CAYYHT010000926.1:0-995 GCA_964471355.1 uncultured Enterobacteriaceae bacterium | reverse complement strand
CATGCGCCACATGAACATGTGCTGCTCGTACGGGTTCTGGCTGTACCAGGCGATGAAGATCTCGATTGAGTACGCGTAGGTCAGGATGCCGCCCGTAAGGATGCACATCTTGGCCAGGTTCTCGAAGTGCCATTCGTTGACGTACTCATCCCACTTGAAGGCGAGGGTGAGCGGGATCAGTAGAGTCAGCACCATGCCGCAGCCAGAGTAGATGGCGCCGGCGACGAAGTAGGGAGGGAACAGCGTGCTGTGCCAGCCCGCCGAGTTCGCCATGGCGAAGTCCCAAGAGATGACGCTGTGCACCGAGAGCACCAGTGGAGCGCAGATGGCGGCGAAGAAGCCGTACGCGCCCATGAAGTGGTGCCACTGGTTTGCCGTGCCGCGCCAGCCCATGGCCAGCAGGCCGTAGAAGCGCTTCTTGATGCCGGTGCTGTGGTCGCGGACAATCGCGATATCCGGAATCAAGCCGACGTAGAAGAACACCGCCGAGATGGTGAAGTACGTCGAGATGGCGAACACGTCCATCATCAGGGGGGACTTGAAGTTGGACCAGAGCTGGCGCTGGTTGGGGTACGGGAAGAACCAGTACACCTGCCAGATGCGGCCGAGGTGAAGCATCGGGAACAAGCCCGCGGTCATGACCGCGAACACGGTCATGGCTTCAGATGCTCGGTAGACGCCGGTGCGCCAGCGTGAACGAACCAGGAAGAGGATGGCGCTGATGAGCGTGCCAGCGTGACCGATACCGATCCAGAACACGAACGTGACGATGTACACGCCCCAGAAGTTCGGGCTCTGGATACCGGCCATGCCGATGCCCCACTTGATCTGCGTGTACCAGCACCACCCGCCGTAGATCATGGTGACCACGGCGACAACCCACATCAGGGAGTAGATCGGCGTGGGCTGCCAGAGCGGCCGAATGATGTCGCGGTTTGCACCACCGTAGGAAGAGGGTCGGACGGCGTCCATCAGTGGGCCTCCTCATGTGCAGG
>CAYYHT010000925.1:0-2812 GCA_964471355.1 uncultured Enterobacteriaceae bacterium | reverse complement strand
GACGACGACGACGGTGTCCCATCGGTGGACGAGGGGGCGGCGGCCGGCGATGACAGCGATGGGGACGGCGTCCCTGACTATCTAGACGACGATGACGACGACGACGGCCTGGCGACCATCGACGAGCTGCCCGGCGACAGCGATGGGGACGGCCTGGACGACCGCATTGACGCCGATGACGATGGCGATGGCGTTCCTACGGCCGACGAGGACAGCGACGGGGATGGCGACTGGACCAACGATGACTACGACTGCGACGGAGAGCTCGACTACCTCGACGCAGACCACGAGGACGGACCCTGTGCCGACACCGATGAGGATGGCCTGCCCAACAGCACCGAGATTCTCATTGGTTCCGACCCAGAGAACCCGGATACCGACGGAGACGGCGTCCCTGATGGGTCAGAGCTGAACGACGACGGCACCCCCAAAGACAGTGACGGCGACGGCGACGCGGACATCAACGATCCCGATGACGACGGAGATGGTGTGCCGACCCGCGACGAGGGCAGTGTCGATGTCGATGGAGACGGCCTGCCGAATCATCTCGACGATGACAGTGACGGCGACGGGGTTCTCGACGGAGACGAGGCCGATCTCGACACCGACTGCGACGGAGCCATCGACAGGCTCGACGCGGTGGACGATGACCTGTGCGACCAGGACACGGGACCAGGACCCGGCCAGGTTGGAACGGACACAGGTACGGGCGACACGGGCTGTGGTTGCGGCAGTTCACCGGGTCCGGCTGGCCCGGGGTTGCTGATGCTGTTGGGTCTGGCGCTGATTCGTCGCCGACGCAGCTAGCTACTTGAGCTCTTTTTCGCGGTACAGCTCGGCGCCCGCGCTGTCGACGTCGAGCCACTCGGCAAGCTGCTTGGCCATGGCGCCGGTCCAGGCGGTGTCGAAGAGCACGTCGTTGTAGCCGTACTTCTTCTTCTTTGCGGCCTTGTTCTTGACCGTGATGACGTTGGCTACGCTGCCATCATTGAGCACCAGCCGGCAGCCGTGTTCGGCCCAGGACGGACTGACCCAGCCCTCGACACGGCGAATGGCAGCCAGCTCGACCTTCTTCTTGCCAACCTTGAGGTGGGTCTGGTCGGCGTCGAGGCTCAGGTCCTGTCCGTCTTCGGAAAACTGCCAGTTGCCCGGGGGGCCGGCGGCGACCTCTTCGTCGGCGGCCAGATCGACCGCATAGGCGTCGACCAACGCGCGCAGCGCGTCTGCGTCCTGGTCATTGAGAGCGCGTCGCATGGTCAGCCGAGTCAGCGACTCGGTCTCTTGGGGAATGATCAGGCCATCAATGGTGCGCTCGTACGAGTAGCGCGTGCCGCAGGTGCCGCAGGTGACGACGGCGATCACAGGGGACGTCGTGCGCACATCGGGGGGCACCACCTCGTACACCGCCGGTGGCAGCGATCGGGGCACCTGGAGCGTGGATTCGACCCGACTCTCAGTCGCGATTGCAGAGCAGTTCTCGCAGGCGGCGATCGCCTGATCGCGCTGGCGCATAGCGGCAGTGAGCAGCACGGCCAGCTCTTCGAAAGACTGCGTATTGTCCCCGGTCGGGTTGTCGTCCAAGCCCGCGAGCACGAGGTCGACCAGCTGTCGTCTTGCATCCGAATTCATGGTGTGCGTGTAACCTCCCCATCCGGGAGGATAGTTGGGTCATCGAGTTGTGATTGACGCGTTTGCAGAGACGCCCCTAGATGCGCTGGCCAGCCAGCTTCGCATCGAGCCGCAGACTGCCCCCGATCGAGACGGCCTTGGGGCCAATGATGTGCTCATCGCCGTCAAGAGCGCCGCTGTGGGCTGGGTCGATCTGCTGATGACGAGCGGGCAGTACCAGCACATGGCAAAGCCCCCGTACACCCCGGGTCTCGAGTATTCAGGCCAGGTGATCGCGGTCGGCGCCGACGTGACCGCGCACAGCGTCGGCGATCGCGTGCTGGCCGATGGCCTGCTGACCGGTCCGCGCTCGATTGGGGCGTACCAGGCGTGGGGAGGATTTGCGTCCTTTGCGGTCGCTCCCGAAAATGGCGTCATGCCCCTGCCAGATCACTGGAGCTATGACCAGGGAGCCTGCATCCTGGGCAACTACGAGACGGCCTACCACTGCCTGATCGCTCGGGGACGGCTTCAAAAGGGCGAGACCGTGTTGATTCACGGCGCCTCGGGCTCCACCGGACTCGCGGCCGTGCACGTGGCGAAGTTGGTGGGGGCCACGGTGATCGCCACGGGCCGCAACGTCGACAAGCTCGAGATCGTGCGTCAGCAGGGAGCCGATCACGTCATCCACACCCCCGAGCCGAGCTTCCGAGACCAGGTCAAGGCGCTGACCGGCGGTGCCGGGGTCGACGTGGTCTACGACGGCGTGGGCGGCGCCATCTCGATGGAGAGCCTGCGTTGCGTGACCTTCGGGGCTCGATTCCTCATTGTCGGCTGGGCGTCGACTCCCTTCGTCGCCAAAGGGCGTGGGCAGCGAGGCGCACCGAACGCGAACGTGTTGCCCACCAACCGCATCATGATGAAGGGCATCGACGTCATGGGCTGCCCGACGGCCATCTCGACCCATCGCGACCCAAGCATCCGCCGAACGCGTCTGGCTGCGATCATGGCGTGGGTCAGCGAGGGCCGGCTCAATCCATACATCGCCGCATCCTTTCCTCTGAGTGAGGTCAAGGAGGCCATGACGGCCAAGTGGGAGAGCCGGTTTGTGGGCGGATGCACCCTGCGACCGGACGAGGCCTAGACCGCCATGCTGCACATTGACCCCGAGATTGCAGAGGCCGTCACCGCGGCAGTCGCGCAG
>CAYYHT010000924.1:0-2827 GCA_964471355.1 uncultured Enterobacteriaceae bacterium | reverse complement strand
GCCTGCGCGCCGGCCTGTATACGCCGGCGGCCGCCTCAGCGCGCTCCGCGCGCTGTATGCGCCGGCGGCCGCCTCAGCGCGCTCCGCGCGCTGCGATGAACGCTATGCGCGGCACCGTGTCGGGCTCCAGCACGATGTGGTTCCAGCCATGCCGCAAGCTGGGGTCGGTTCGGATTCGCTCGCCCAGGGGGTTGGTGCCGTCGGGCAGTCGCCACCGCCAGTCCCCGCCTAGGGTCAGGCAGCCGGCGTGCACTGCGGGCTGCCAGGGCGCTCCCAGCATGTGGGCGACGGGTACGCTCTCGCACCGAAGCGTCCACTGCCCGAAGCTCAACTCATGGACGGCTTCGCCCACCTGTGGCCTGCCCAAGCCCAGCGCTTGCGTGGCCTGCCGGTGCAGCGATGCCACCGCAGGTCCCTTCTCCATCACCGCTGTGGACCACCCGACAAACACCGGCAGCCGCTCCGAGATGGCCAGCAGCTCATCGGCAGAGCGGGCGTCGGCTTGAATCGTGTCGCCGATGGCCAGGACGGCGTCGACATCGCCCAGCACCAGGGGCTCTCGGCGTCGGCCATAGGACGCGACCGCCAGCCGCTGCACTCCGCGCTCGGACCAGCGCATGCACAGCGCAGAGGCCGCAGCAGCGGTGAGGAATTGTCGGCGGTTCAACCACATCGCCGCGATGATAGACGGCCGCATGCTGCATGAGCTCACTCCATGGTTGAACGCGTGGCTGCCGGGCGTGTCCCTGGACGACCCGACCGCGGTGCTGGCTGTGGATCGGACTCGGGCGGGCCTTCAGGACTTTGCTGGCGACGCGCTGCTGACCCCCGGCCGCCCCGAGCTGAGCCTGGTCTGGCACCTGTTTGCCAGCCCGCGAGTGCCCATTCCCAAAGGACTGACAGCCCCCACCCTGTCGCAGCTCGACCGGCTGGAAAACTGGATCTACAGCACCAAGCCCATGTCCGCAGAGCGCGCGGACCAGCTGATCGCCGCGGTGTTTGCCTACGAATACCGGCCCGCACCCAAGACCGCTCATGGCCGCCACGCCGACTTCGTCTATTCGCGCACCGGCATCGCCCGCATTGGCACCCACGACCGCCACTGGGATGGCGCCCACCGCTGCTGGACCAACGCACCCGCAACATCCTCGGGCATTGCGGTCACCCCGGCTCGCTACGCCGTGTTCCTGTGTGAGCGCGTGGGCGGCGGCGACCTGTCCGTCATGGGCAGCCCCGAGGTCGGCGACGCGTCCCGCGAGTTCCTGCGGCCGGTGCGCAAGCTGTTCGCGGGTCCAGGCTGCATCGAGGGCCGAGCGCTGAGCATCGCCTTTGCCCAGCGCCATGTCAGCGACCGCCTGCGCAAGCTGGTCGATGTGGGCGGGCTGCAGCTGGCGGATGGCTTTGACCCGAGCGCCTCTCCAATGGCCCGCGAGTCTGGTCTGGTGGCTCTGTCACCGGTGGGGGCCTCGACCCTGCTGTGCGCTCCCCCAGGTCCGTTGGTGCGCCCGGCCCGTCAGCGAAATTCGATCAGTGGCCGGGACCAGATTGTGAACTTCACCGTTCCCAAGACACGCGGGTGGCTGGACTGGATGGTGTCGGGTCCGAACCGTCGCTACACTTCGCTGCGCCAACCCAACCGCTTCTTTGTCGACATCGCCGACGCGCTCATGCCCGAGGGCGACCTGCGGCGAGCCACCACGGCCTTTGGCGCGCCCCGGACCAGCCCGGTCTACGTCAACATCCGCCACGAGGTGCGCGTCGACCAGCACGGTGAACAGACGCTGGAACACCTGGGGGCCCACACTCCGGGCTTTGAGGGCAAGGTCAACGCCGGTGGCTACCAAGCGGCCCTGTTCGAGGACGGCCTGTGCGACGGGTGCGTGACCGCGACGATCTCGCCCCCCATGTCGGTGCTGCCCGCGTTCTCGTTGGTCTGTGCTCCGGACTTCTTTCCGCTGGCCGATGGGGCCGATCTCTCGGCGCCCGAGCTGTACGACAACTTCCTCAACGGCAGTCCACAGCCCCTGTGCCAGGGCAGGGCGGCAGTGAATCCACGCGTGTTGCTGCCCGGTTCGGACACCGCGGCCTTCCCGTCACCGGGCTCGCAGACCATGGTGGCGGTCGTGTCCCGACGGGCCCAGGACGTCGAGCTCGAACAGCCCGCCGACGCCCGCCTATATGCAGCCAGCAGCGCCCTTCCCGATGCGGCCAGCAACACCCTCGCTCCGGGCTGGGATGTCAGCTACGACGGCGAAGGAGAGGAGTTCTGGTACGCGACCACCGGCCTTGGCTCTCCATTTCTCGAGGACCTCAAGCTGTGTGCGGCGGCAAATGGCATGTGGCCTGCAGCCTCTCCTGATTCGGCGAGGACATTTCAGGGAGCCCTGCAGTGGACCTTCAGGACTCCGACCGCCATACCAATGCTCGACAGCGAGCTTGGCTTGCATGCAGCGTCGCCGGCAGTGATCGACCATGGCCAGGTCTCGAGCCGAGGTTGGGACGGTGAACAGGGGCCATTCCTGGTGCGGGTGGCAGACCATCTGGTGGTCGACTTCGCCGACATCGGTCGGTCCGACTACGTCGCCAATGCGACGGCTGGGCACATCGGCATGGATGGCCTGCGCGACGTCGACAGCGGCCAGTTGATTGCGCGCATGGAGTGCCTGCGCCTGTGCATCGCCAAGCTGCCGGGGGACGAGCCCGAGGTGAAGTCCACCGGGCTGTGGATTGTCGATTGGTCCGCCCCACCGTCCTGGTCGACAGTATTGGCCGCGATGGTCGACTCCCACAAGGAGGCCCCGTTCCAACTCGTGCGGATGGACGCCGT
>CAYYHT010000923.1:0-2827 GCA_964471355.1 uncultured Enterobacteriaceae bacterium | reverse complement strand
GAAGACGACGAAGACGACTTTGACCACTACGACAGTCCGGCGCCTGCTCCTGCCGCGCCGAGTCTAGATCCAACGCTGGCCGCGCCCAGTCTTGAGCCGACCCTGGCCGCGCCCAGTCTCGAGCCGCGGATGTCCGCTCCGACATTGGAGCCGACGCTGTCTGCACCGAGCCTCGAGCCGACATTGTCCGCACCGAGCCTCGAGCCGACGCTGTCCGCACCGAGCCTCGAGCCGACGCTGTCCGCGCCGAGTTTGGAGCCGACGCTGTCCGCACCGAGCCTCGAGCCGACGCTGTCCGCGCCGAGCCTTGAGCCGACGCTGTCCGCGCCGAGCCTTGAGCCGACGCTGTCCGCGCCGAGCCTCGAGCCGACACTTGCCAATCCGACCCTTGAGACGCCCGGACTCGATTCGATCCCGTCTCTTGAGCCCACGTTGGGGAATCCCGGAACCGCTGGGCTGGCCAAAGACGCCAGTCCGACCATTCTGCCGGTCGATGACGACGACGAGCTCGATACCTCTGCCGTTTACCTCAAGCAGGATGGCAAGGTCTACATGGTCCAAGACTGGGCCACGATGATCGATTGGATTGTCGAGGGCCGCGTTGGACGCGAGGATCTGGTCAGCGAAGGCGGAGTGCGCTGGTCGCCGATCGGCGCCCACCGAAAGGCCATGGACACGTTCACGATGATGGACCGCCGCGAGGCCTCCAGCACGCTGCACGACGATGACGACGACATTCCCATCGAGGACACCAGCGAGATGCCGCTGGGCCCGACGCCGTTTTTCAACGAGGACAGCGGGTCGTCACCGACTCCGTTCTTTGATGAGGGACCAGCGCAGTCGGACCGCGGCGGTTCGATGTTCCCGGGCTCCAATGACTTCCCGGGTGTTCCAACTGGGCTGCCGACTCTGCCCTCCTTCGGTGATGGTGGCGCAAAAGCGACGCTCGGCACGGCGACCGAGGACCCCAACTTGGGTGCGCAGCAGCTCAACCGACCCGAGGGCATGGACATTGCCCCGCCCGCACTCGTGGACGAGGACGACCCGCCCACGACTGGCCCGCCGGCGATGATCGACGAGGAAGAAGAGCCATCGTCGGCAGATTTCGTCGAGGCCGTTGTCGACGACATGTCTGCGCCTCCCGATATGGCGCTGCCCAGCGAGACTCTGACGCCGCCAGCCCCGGTTGAGCGCGTTGCAGAGGGCTTTGCCCAAGACCCGGCGATGAGCTCTCCTCCGCCATTGAACCCGATGTCGCCAAGTCAGCCGATGCAGCCCATTGACGCCCCAGTGGCAGGCGACAGCTCCATTTTCGGCGAAGCGCAGACTCAGGACGAGGGCGCTCAGCCCGGAGACGAAGAAGAGAGCGGCTTCGGCGGTGACTTCTTCGATGATGAGTCCGCCGAGGTCGCACCGCCTGCTCGCGCCGTGCCGGTGTGGATGTTCCCGCTGGCCATGGTCGTGACCGTTGTGTTGATCGCGGGCACTGCCCTGACGGTATTCGGTGGCCCTGGCGAGACGCCGGAGCCCGTGCCTGAACCCTCTGGGACCCTTGAGAATCTGATTCCGGACCACACGACGGCACCAGAGGTCGAGCCTCCGCCGGTCGAGCCGCCACCGGTTGAGCCGCCGCCAGAGGAGCCTCCTCCAGTTGAGCCGCCGCCCGTCGAGCCGCCGCCCGTCGAGCCTCCTCCAGTTGAGCCGCCACCGGTCGAGCCAGTCAAGAAGGCCGAGCCAGTCAAGAAGGCCGAGCCAGTCAAGAAGGCCTCTGCGGGCCCATCGGCCAACTCTCTGGCGGATCGCTGCTGGGCAGCGGTCGATACCGGGAACGCGGCCAAGGCCAAGAAAGACGGCAACGCGGCGATCGCCAAGAGCAAGAGCCACACGTCTGCCAACGCATGCGTCGGCTACGTGATCGGTGCCATCGAGGGCAATCCGGCCGCGGCGAAACCCTTCCTCTGTCGCGCCTCGAAGGGCAGCGGCGGCGATGCGGCCGAGGCCAAGGGCATGCTCACTCAGTTCGGGTTGAGCTGCGGCTGATCTCGGGTCGACAAACCCGCTGGATGGGGGCTCGGTTGTATATGAGCTGAGGGTTGAGGCGGGGTTTGTGCGGGCTCCGCGGGCGAGGCGGTCGTGATGGGTCTGTGTGCACCCACGGCGATGGGCGGTGCGCGTACCCACAGCGCGAGTGTGCGTACCCACAGCGAAAAGCCTGTGGGTACTGGGCGATTTACGAGGAGGCGAGGATGGGTAGAAGAGGCGTGACGCTGTACAGGACGGCGCAGGACGCGAAGTTCCTGAAGCGTGTGGCGAGGAAGGGCGTGTCGGCGTTCATCGTCGAGCGCGTGCGGAACGACGTCCGGGAGCGCGGGCCGCATCCGGGGCCGTTCCCTATCGTGGCTGCGGAGGGCCGGCTGCGGGTGAACATCAGCTTGCCGGGGGAGCTGATGGTGATGGTAGAGCGGCGGGTCGGAGGGCGGGCGGTCTCGGCCTATCTGTTGACGCTGGTGAGGGAATCGCGAAGCCGTTGGGAGCGTGCACTCAGGCGCTGTCACGCAGCATCGGCCGAGAGCGTCCGCGGGTGAGAAGAGGAGAGGACAGGAAGTTCAAAGGCCCTTTCCGGCCCGGGCCTGTCCATCCGAGCACATCAGTCTGGCACTATCGCTCTCATTCCCGCCGCTGCGGACCCTTGCTCGACGCCGATAACGAGTGCTATGGCAAGTTCGGGCCGGTGCTTGGCTTCGAGACGCACGAGTCCATCCCGCCGTCGAGCTGGCTCAGCTCGATGCCGCTGGCATGGGTTCGTCAGGCACTTCGTCCCACTCCT
>CAYYHT010000922.1:0-2830 GCA_964471355.1 uncultured Enterobacteriaceae bacterium | reverse complement strand
TCGTGGCCGACCCCGAGCGTGGCTACAAACTGGGCGTCGACCGCTACATGACCAAGCCCGCCGACGCCGACGAGCTTGAGAGCGAGATCCAAGATCTGCTCAGCGACGAGACTCCGACCGCTACATGACGGGCTGCTTGGCGGCCGCAAAACCCAGCGCCAGCCAGCCACCGATCAAGCACAGGCCGCCGATGGGCGTGACCATGCCGAGCTTTGTGATGCCCGTCAGAGCCATCGTATAGAGCGAGCCGCTGAACAGCACGATGCCCACGATGAACAGAATGCCTGCCACCCGCGGCTGACCCGGATGCGCCGCCACCGCGCACAGAGCGAGCGCATGGGCCAAGTGGTACTTCGCGGCGGTGTCCCACCACTCCAGCACCTTGTCCTCGGATCCTTTGAGCCCGTGCGCCCCAAACGCCCCAAACGCCACTGCCAGCGCACCCACTACACCTGCGACTCGCCACCACACCACCGGCCTCCAACGCTTCTGCGATGCTAATATAGGACTTACCCGATACGTGGAATACATGGACGAGAAGACCACCGCTGTCATCGACAGCTACGGCAAGACCTTCGAGGCACTGGGCTCCAGCTACAACCTTGGAAGATGCTTTGGACTGGGCATGATCAGCGGCGAACCGCTGACTCAGAGCGAGCTGGCCGAAGCCCTGCACATCAGTCAGTCCGTCGTGTCGACCACTGTGCGACAGATGCTGCACATGGGCATGCTCGAGAAGGTCCGCGTCAAAGGTGAGCGCAGCGCCCATTACCAAGTGCCTGTCGACGCCGCCAAGCTCTTGGTCGAGTCGCCCGCAAAGCGCATCGCCCTGTTTGTCGACATGCTCGACCAAGCGTCACAACTCGATCTCGATGACAATGCCCGAGTGCGGGTAGCGTTGTTTCGTGACCTCTACTCGTTCTTCGGCGAACACCTCAACGATCTGCTCGAACTCTATGAAAAGGAGCACCCCACCCGATGAAAGGCGTCATTGTCGCGGCGGGCTACGGCACGCGTTTTCTCCCGGTGACCCGGGCCTTGCCCAAAGAGATGCTTCCACTGCTCGATCGGCCGTCGATCGACTTCATTGTCGAGGAGTTCATCGACGCGGGCATCACTGAGATTCTGATCATCTCAAGTCGACGCAAGAAGGTGATGGAAGACTGGTTCGACTGGGACAAGGAACTGCAGGCGGTGTTCAAGCAAGAGGGTGCTCAAGCCAAGCTGCGCAAGCTCGTTCCGCCGCGGGCCAACGTTCACTTCGTTCGCCAGCAGCGCATGGAAGGCACCGGTCACGCCATCTTGTTGGCCAAGTCCTTTGTCGGCAACGACCCCTTTGTGGTCGCCTACCCCGACGACCTCTTCGGCCCGCCGAACTGTACAGCCCAGCTCATCGAGACCCATCAGCGCACCGGACGCGCGGTGCTCTCGGCTCACGACCTGACCGGACACGATGTCTCCAGATATGGCGTGCTCGACGTCGAAAATGACGAGGCGGGCCTGCGCCTGGAGCGAATTGTCGAAAAACCAGAGCTCGGCACCGAGCCCAGCCACCTCATCAGTCTCGGGCGCTACCTGTTCACGCCGACGCTCTTTGCGGAACTAGAGCGGGGCCTGCAGACCCACGAGGGCGGCGAGTACTACCACATCGGCGCCATCAACCATCTGGCTGCACTCGGCGAGGTCGCAGTCTGCATTGTGGACGCACCGCGCTCAGATACCGGTGACCTGCTGGGCTACGCCAAGACCTTTGTCCAGGTGGCACTGGCCGATGAACGCATCGGAGCCGACCTGCGCGAGTGGCTCAAGACGCAATCCTAAGCGCCGACTTGCTGACGACGACGCAGCACCAGCGCCACCATCCACAGCAGTCCTGCACGGGTGGGGCGTCTTTTTTTCGATTCCGCGTCGAGCCTAGAAGCTGGCGCCCAGAGCGAGGCCTGCTCCATCGCGTCCGGCATAGGGCATCACTTCGAAGGACACGTCTGCGGTCGGCGCCATCAGACTCTGATGCGGCGAAACGCTGGCGTACTGAATCACCCCTCCGATGTAGGACAGCGCGAACAGCACGTCCGCGACGATCAACAGCTGGGTGCTGTCGACAAAGGGCATGGGCGGAAGCGCATCGGTTGGCTTGGCAAACCTCAGACTCGCGGCAAAGGCGCCCGCTCCTCCCAACCACAACACGACGCCCACCGCACCGGGCAGAGCGGACATCTTCATGCCTTGGTCCCTCACCAGAGCCTTTCGAGCGCGAAGCGACCCACTGGCCAGCGAGATGGTGGACCCAAAGGCGATGCCCGTTCCGGCGACCATGAAGCCGTCCCCCAACCAGTCGCCCGTGCAGACCCCATCGAACGGAGCGCAGCCATCGCCCGCCAGTCCCGCGCCAATACCGGTGCCGATGAAGCCAATCCAGTTGGCCACCGCTCCGCCTAGGGCGGTCCCTCGCCCCTGCCGATACACCCGTTTCCAGTCCCGGTCGTCGGTCTGGTCCGAGGCATAGCTAAAGGTTCGTTCCGGCACTTCTTCGGTGTCAGTCCCGCTGTCCTGAGCCAGTGCCGAAGCGCTCATCATCAGCATTGCAACTACGAATACCTGCCTCATCACGGCAGCGTAGCACTGAAATCGGAGTCAAACACCACCGACGCACCGCGCAGCGTCAGTCCAACAGACGCCGCGAGCTCCTCACTGACGTCCCGAGGTTCGCGGGTCAACGCGGACAGATCCCACAGCCGCGCGGACTCGTCCCAGCTCGCAGACACCAAGGTGTGATCCCCAACAAGCGCCAGGTCCGCTTCTCGGGCCGCAACGGCTCCGGTAGCGCAAG
>CAYYHT010000921.1:0-2832 GCA_964471355.1 uncultured Enterobacteriaceae bacterium | reverse complement strand
CCCGAACAGGCCGCGTGCCTGCCCCTGGCCTTGCTGACGGCGTGGCACATGCTGGTTGGGCGCGCGCAGATTCAGCCCGGCGATCGGGTGTTGGTCCAAGCGGGTGCGGGCGGTGTAGGCAGCCTGGCCATTCAGGTGGCGGTGGCGGCTGGAGCCAGAGTCGTGGCCACCGCTTCGACCGAACAGAAGCGACAGCTGTGCCGGGACCTAGGAGCCGAGCAGGCCTGGTCCTATGACGAGGCGGTCGCCGGCGTGAAGGCGTGGACCGACCGAGCTGGGGTCGACATTGTGGTGGAGCATGTCGGGGCGGCGACCTGGAAGACCAGCCTGCGGTCCGTGCGATGGGGAGGCACCGTTGTGACCTGCGGCGCGACCTCGGGTCATGTGGTCGATCTGGACCTGCGCCTGTTGTTCTTCAAGCAGCTGTCCTTGCTGGGCAGCACCATGGGGAGCGTCGAAGAGATGCGCCGCGCGTGGGTCGCGGTCCCAGCAGGGCGCATTCGACCGGTGCTCGACCGGGTGTTGTCGCTGGCCCAACTGGGCGAGGCCCACGAGCTTCTCGAGAATCGCCAGGTGCTGGGCAAGGTGGTCATCGAGCTCTGACGTGTGATGCGGAATCGATAGGTGCACTCTCATGGCCGATCCGCCGACACACAAGTGAACCGCGTGGATCATGCGCCCGGATTGCCGTTCTTTAGACGGCACCACTGATTGGGACGGGACACTCCTGAGCCGGTCAGTGAAATGCACCACCCCGGACCCTAGAGAGTGAAACGCACCTTGACCGCCCTTGTCACCTTCCTCACCGTTGTCGCGCTTGGCACGCAGATGTCAGGCACCCGCTTTGGCATCGACACCGCACAGGATGAGAATCGTATTTGCCGCGAGGTCAGGGCTTGATCAACAACAGTGCAAAAAATCGCGTGATCAGCGGACCTGGGCCGGGCTCAGAGACCGGCACCGACACCAAACCCTCGACGGGTTCGGGCAGATGCTGAGCCACCGACTCAGTCGTCCACGCCCGGGCCGGCAAGTGCACATCCCGGCTGCGGCACAGCGCTCGCAACCCCATGTAGCTATGTCGGGCCAGGTGATGGCTGTGCAGGTTCGCCCCCAGCAGGTCCGCCAGCGGCACTACCTGCGCACGCAGGCCCAGCGCGGTCGCGACCTGAGCCAGCTGGCCGAAGTGAATGCTCACCTCAGGGTGGTCCAGCTGCACCGCCTCCTCTGGCGGGTCGTCCAGGCTGCCAAATTCTGAGAGGTAGGCCGCACCGCCGGGACGCAAGACCCGAGCGCACTCCTCGACGAACTGCCACGCTCCCAGGTTGTACAGCGCACCCGAGCCGAATCGCTCCAGTTCATAGCGCTCGATGCGCGTCGCCACCCCCGGCGTATCGATGGGTCCCGCGGACAGGTCGGCGATGACCTCGTTGTTGAGGATGAGATCGATGCTCTGGTCAGCAAAGGGCATGGCCAACGCGTTGGCCAGCACACCAAGTGTGTTGGGCGCATTGCCGGCTTGGGTCCGCAGCAGCTCCGGCGACAGGTCAGCCCGCCAATAGCTCAGGCCCGGGCGCTGGGCGGTGCTCCAGAATGCCGCCGCCAGCTCGCCAGTGCCACACCCCACCTCGGCAATTCGACCGGACTCTGGCACCAGGCCGCGCTCGCTCAGCCCCGCGTGCAGGGCCTCGCCGAAGGGTCGGCCCCCGAGCATGGCGTGAGCCACGGCGTGTGCGTGGGCGACGGTGGTCTCGCGGTCGTCGAAGTGGGTCTGCCCGTCAGTGATGTGGTGCAGGTGGTACTCGGTCAGCGTGGTCTGCCCGTGATCGCCGCGCTGGTCGTCGCTGCGCTCGTTGTCTGGGCGCTGAAGTCCCAAGATGCGAAACAACCGGGGATCTCGAGCCCGGGGAGGCGAGTCCAGCAGCTTCATGGCCTGAATGTCTGCTGCGGCCAGGCCGCGGATGAGGTTGGCGGTCTGGCGCAGTCCCAGCCCCGCGGTCGAGGCGACTTGGCTCAATGTGCGCTGGCCGTCCGCCGCCCGCCACAGAGCGAGGGTCTGTTCGTCGAGTGGCAGCGCTCGATAGGGCCGCCCTCCGGCCGTGTTTGCGGTTGGAACGGGCAGCCAGAGCGCTGGGCGATTGGGCAGGGTCAGGGCGGTGCCCATGCGGGCGGGAATCATGCGGGCCAGATCGGGGGGATCGGTCGCCAGCATGTGCTTTCGCTTGAGCAGCATCTCGGGCAGGTCCCGATTGGGCGGAGCGACCGCAAAGTCACCTGTGGCTTGCTGCCAGAGCACGCGGCCGCCGTCCTGGTCCCAGACCGCCACATCGTCCGAGAGCTGCGCCATCACAACGCTCGGTGAATGCGCACGTGAGGTCCCACACCTTCGATCTCGAATGCTTCGCCGACCGCTTGCCAGCCGTTGCGCTCATAGAAGGCGAGTGCCGTGACGCGGGCGTTGGCCCACATCGGCTCGGCGACCTCGGCCTCGGCGGCTCGCAGGACGACCCGGCCGACTCCCTTGCCTTGCCAAGTTGGGTCGACGGCCATTCCGCGAAGCTGCCACTTGGCGTCTGGGTCTTCTGGGGGCGCGTCCATGCGCATGACGCTGGCGATTCCGATGACCACGCCGTCGTGCTTGGCCACCCAATGCCGAGTCTGTTCGTCGTCATCCTGGTTCCAGAATGCCGTCTGCCGTGGCCGGCCGGGTCGCAACACCTTGTGTCGCAGGTCGATCAGCTCAGATGTGGGGGCCATGCGGACGTCGATCTCGGGCAAAGCGGCGTTCTCTACTGCGGTGACAGGCGCCCTCAGGATGCCGCGAATGAGCTG
>CAYYHT010000920.1:0-2841 GCA_964471355.1 uncultured Enterobacteriaceae bacterium | reverse complement strand
CCTTTGTCGACGTCGGCGCCATCATCCACAACCAGCAAATCGCCATCGCCAAGGACCTCATCACAGACGCCGTGCAGCGCGGAGCCGTCATCGAGACCGGCGGCGGCGAGAAGGACGGACCCGGTCAGTTCTTCGATCTGACGGTGCTGTCCCACGTCAACGACGATGCCCGCGTCATGCGCGAAGAGATCTTCGGACCCGTGCTGCCCTTCGCCATCTACGACGATGTCACCGACGCCGTCCGCCGCGCCAACAACAGCTGGCTCGGCTTGACAGCCTACGTCTACGGCGGCGACACGGCCCGCGCCAAGGCCGTCGCCATGCAGCTCGAAGCCGGCACCGTCATGGTCAATGACGCCATCGCCACCTACGGCATGCCCGAGACCCCATGGCACGGCATCAAACAGAGCGGCCTGGGCGTCGTGCACTCCGATGCGGGACTGCGCAGCATGTGCCGCGTGCTGCACGTGAACACCCCCCGGGTTCAGCTGCCCCGCGAGGCCCACTGGTTCCCCTACAGAGAGATTGCGATGGAGCTCGGACGTCGCGCCATGTCCGCCATGCATGGCACAGGCTGGAGCCGCGTGCGGGTGCCCACCGTGCCCGAATGGGACCCCGACACCCAGTGGCGAGATGTGCTGCCCGAGCAGGTCAAGGGACGCTAGCCATGCAGCGGCTGCTGACCATTGAGGGAGCGGCCGCAGTCATGCTGACGGTGCTGTTTGGCGCAATTGAAACCCCGATCGTCGACGTCGCCGGAGTGTGGCTCATCGACACCTTCGAGGACGCCACGACCCTCACCAGCGTGATGGCGGCGATGGGCCTGCTGTGGGCGCTGGGGGGACTTGCCATGTTCGGTCGCACACAGCGCTGGCACTGGATTCCGACGCTGCTGCTTCCCCTGGCGGGCTGGCTCGCCATTGTGCAGTTCGCCATGGGCCTAAGCAACGGAGACCCAGGCACCATCCGACAAAGCATGGGCCTCACCCTGGCCGACCAAGCCTGGACGATACTGACCTGGCCTGTGCTCGCGGCCGCTTGGATTGAGCTCGGGCGCGTCGTGCAGGGCGATGGCGATGACATCGGCGACCTGTCGTCGTACCCGTGGCGCTTGGTGAAGGGCACCGGCCGCGTCGCCACCGCACTCGGCTGGTATGGAGCAGCCGTCGCGGTTGGACTGCAGCTGGTCGTGCCCGGCATCGGCATGGGAATGGTGTTCGCCTACGTGGCGGCGGCGGCCGCCCTCGAGAAGCGTGGCCTGGTGTTGGTGCACGCTGTGCTGGCCCTGCTGCGGGGACCGGCTGGCATGTTGCTCGTCCTGGCATCGGGCATGGCTGACCTGACAACCACCTACGGCATCATGTGGCTGCTCGATGGGACAGAGGTCGTCGCACAGTCCGTTGTCATGCCCTATGCAGCATCGTTGCCCTCTCGCATCTTGGGCTGTGTGTTCAGCGGCCTGCTCTGGGGTGCGGCCCATGCGACCCTGGCCGGCTACTACCTGCATCGCCGCGCCAATCCGCTCATCGACGTGGGCACCTACCCGGCCGAGCCCTTGTGATTGGACCGATTGTCAGGGTCTTGTCCGCCCAGCCCGTACGGATTGACAAACCCCTGGGCTGACCTATTCATAGGCTTGGAAGTCCCCGATCGATGCTGTCAATCCTCCTCACCATGATGCTGTCGGCTCAGGCCGAACCGGTCCCCTACGGGACTCGGGCCGACAAGGTGTTGCTGTGGTGTGGCAGCCGCATGTGCGCCGTGGGCGAGCGCTGGGTCGAGTTCCAAGAGGCTCACGCCAACGCCGGAATTGAGCTGGACGTGGTCACCACCGCGCGCCTGCCCACCGACCTGTCCCGCTACCGCACCGTGTGGCTCGGCCTCGCGGACTTCAGCTTCGATGCCGCCGAGGTCGCTGGCCTGTACGACTTCCTGCTGCGCGGCCGCCGCTTGGTCATGGTCAGCGAGTACCACAACTACAGCCGCAGCTACCGCAAGCACAACGAGGTCCTGGCCGCGCTGCACGTGCCTGCCCGCTTTCAGAGCCGCACCGTCGACCCCAGCTGCGAGACCACCTCCGATGAGCTCACCGGCCACCGACTCGGCTCGGGTCTGACGGACTTCGACTACGCCGCCAGCACGCTCATCGTGGGAGGCGAGCCCATCGTCGAGCATTCCCAGGGGGTGCTCGTCGCATTCGACCGCCCTGGCAAGAAAGGCCCTCCCAATGGCGAGGTCGTGTTGGTCGGCGACGCCAGTGCAGTGAATGGAGACTGCGAGTCCATCGACAACATGGACTGGGTCGTGCGCTTGGCGACAGACTAGGCACCGCCCACGACGGCCTCCGTCGGCGTTTCGCATTACCACCGCGCCATGTCCACACCGCGACTCCTGATTCCCACGGCACTCGCCATCCTGTCCATGGCGTGCGCTCCCCGTGGAGCCTGCGAGTACTGGTCCGAAGGCGGCGCCGGCATCAGCGAGCAGTACTACTGCTGGAACGGCGAGGAGCAGGAGTTCTGCGAGTCCGCGGCCGTGGTGAACAGCGCCTACCACCCGGGGACCCAGTGCGATGCCCTCGGCTATGGCAGCCAGTGCACATCCGACGAACTGGGCGAGGCGGCTCTGCAGGACCAATGGACCTCGGCCGACAGCTGCGACACCTCGATGCCTCCGGTCGGCAGGACCGCGGGCGAGGGGAGCGGTGGCGGCGAGACGGCACTGGCCAGCTGCACCGACAGCACCGGCGTCTGCTCGCAGCTCAACAGCGGCAGTGTGGCGGACTACCAGGGCGAGTGCGAGCTCGGCGGCGGCGTGTTTGCGACCTCAGCCTGCCCCAGT
>CAYYHT010000919.1:0-2842 GCA_964471355.1 uncultured Enterobacteriaceae bacterium | reverse complement strand
TTCGACCCCAAGCCGGCACACGCTGTCATCGAGCTGATGAACGCGCAGCGCGAGGTCACTGATAAGGGCGGTACGATGCGTCTGGGCGCGTACCCCTGCGTGCTCAAGAAGGGCTCGGTCGCCGAGCGCATCTACGGTGGGCTCGACATCTCTGAGCGGCACCGGCACCGCTACGAAGTGCACCCCGACTACCATGCCAAGCTTGAAAAGGCCGGCATGGTCATCTCGGGGCTGTCACCCGACGGCGTGCTCGCCGAAATGATCGAGCTGCCCGAGCATCCCTACTTCGTGGCATGCCAGTTCCATCCTGAATTCAAGAGCCGGCCGTTGGCGCCTCATCCGCTGTTCAGCAGCTACATCAGGGCAGTGGTCGAGCGAAAGCGCATCAGCCAGACGGGCCCCGAGGCCGTAGCCAGCTGACATCGCGGTGCGGTGCGGACGCGGATCGGGGACCTGCCCGCGACCGGGGTGGCTGTGCTCCGCATTCCTAATAGGGCGCTTCGTTGGCGAGGGCCCAACACCCAATCGGTTTGCTGAACGCCGAAGTAGCTCGACTTCGCGGCACTCCGGGCGAAGTCGCTGCAGATCCGGGTGCCCGAGATCTGTACCTGGGTGACCACATCCGTCTCGATCTGTAATCGCGGTGCTTTACACCGTGCCGGTTGGGTCTATAATGGCTACTGCAAGTTAGGTGCCAGAGACTGAAAGCCTAGGAACACGCTACCGTTTCCCTGCGGAGTGCTGTTCCGAATGATGATTTAGCTCGTCCCAGAAATGGTGGCGGCGTGGGTTGGAGTGCGAGCAAAAGATGGCGTTGAACTTACGTCTCGACCAAAAGATGTCGCAGACCCTGGTGATGACGCCACGACTGCAGCAAGCCATCAAGCTGTTGCAGTACAACCACATCGAGATGGTTGCGCACGTCCAAGAAGCCATGCTCGAGAACCCGACACTCGAGGCGGTGCCCGACTCCGAAGGCAACATCAACGCCGACGACGAGCGGGCTCTGCACGACAAGATGGTCAAGACTCAGACCGAGACCTCCGAGCAGAACAACGGCGAAGAGGGAAACATCGACTGGGAGAGGTTCATCAATCAGATCGCCGAGAATCGCCCGGCCCGCTCACTGGGCGGCACGATCCACGATGAACTGCCGCCGATCGAGACCAATCTGACCTATGGCGAGTCGCTGGCTGACCACCTTGAGTTCCAGCTGACCATGATGAAGTGCGGCGAGGACGAGCTGCGGGCTGCCCGCGTCATCATCCAGAACCTGGACCATCGCGGCTATTTGTCCGACCAGAGCATCGAAGGCGTATGCAAGACGGCCGAGGTCGACGCCGAGGTGGGCCAAGAGGCGCTCGAGATCGTTCAGGGGCTGGACCCCACCGGATGCGGTGCACGTGATCTGTCCGAGTGCCTGGTCATTCAGGCGCGGCGCATGTTCCCAGAGGACGACAACTTTCCTAAGATCCTCACGGATCACCTGCACAACCTCGAGCGGCGCAACTACCAAGCCATCGCGCGGGACTTGGGTCTCGATGTCGAGGACGTCATCGAGTACCACCGCATGATTCAGGACCTCGAGCCGCTGCCGGGGCGTGCATTCACGACCGAGGAGCCTCGATACATCACGCCGGATCTCTACGTCATCGAGCGCGGAGGCGAATGGCACGTGGCGGTCAATGAGGAAGGTCTGCCTGACCTGAAGATCAGCGGGTACTACCAAAAGGTGCTTCAGAGCGCGAACAAGGACGACAAGGAGTACCTGCTCGACAAGCTTCGGGGTGCCGAATTCCTGATCAAGTCCATCAACAAGCGCCGCAAGACCATCCGACGGGTCATGGAGAGCATCCTCAAGTTCCAGCGAGAGTTCTTTGAAAAGGGCTCCGAGAGCCTCCGCCCGTTGGTGCTGCAGGACGTCGCCGATGATGTTGGCGTGCACATGAGCACGGTCAGCCGAGTGACGACCAACAAATACGTGCACACACAGCACGGCATCAAGGAGCTGAAGTACTTCTTCTCGGCCGGAGTCCGGCAGGCGAGCGGCGTCGACATGGCGGCCGAAGCCATCAAATCTAAAATCCGCACCCTGGTTGCCGACGAGACCAAGAAGCGTCCGTTGTCAGACCAAGCCATCGCCGACCTGCTCAAGAGTGCCGACGGCATTCGCATCGCCCGCCGCACCGTCGCCAAGTACCGCGAGGCGATGGGCATCCTTCCAAGTTCCAAACGCAAGCAGATGTTCTAGTCCTAGCCCAGGAGTGAGTCCCATATGCATCTCGAGGTCACCTTCCGGAATCTGAATTCCCGCGCCGAGGTCACAAAGCGCGGTCAGGCCCTGTTCAAGAAGCTGCACAAGTTCTTGGACTCAGCATCAGAGGGGCACCTCACGGTGTCCGTCGAGCACAGCCAAGCCATCATCGAGTTGGTCATCACGGCGCACGGCCAGACCTACAAGACCCATGAAGAACACGACGAGCTCAAGGCGGCGATCGATCTTGCGTTCCACCGCATGGAGACTCAGCTGCGCCGTGGCAAAGAGCGCCGCAATGATCGCAGGGGACGCGGTGTGCCCGAAGACGACGGCGAATTCGTGACCGACAGTGGCGAAGACGAGTACGAAGAAGTCTGAGCCGGCAAGCACAACTCCATCTGTAGCCGCTTGACGCGCGTCATTCGCGTGATAGAGCGGCGGCTCGTCGACGATCGCGTCGGCCCCTGCCCAGATGGAGGACGCTGTAATGGCTCTCAAGAACTACCTCTTCACAAGCGAATCAGTGACAGAGGGACACCCGGACAAAATTTGCGACAACGTCTCGGACGCCATCCTCGACGCGCA
>CAYYHT010000918.1:0-2844 GCA_964471355.1 uncultured Enterobacteriaceae bacterium | reverse complement strand
CATTACCGCGACGGTTCCCGAAGCCGCCAGCGCCTCGATGCCCGCGTCGTCAATGCGCTCGAGATGGTCGGCCGAGAGGGCTCCGAGCTCGGCGGCCATCGCGGCCGCTCCGGTGAACTGCACTTGCTCGGCGTGGATGCGCACGCCGAGGCCCGCATCTTTGCCGGCTTGAAGAATGCGGCGCCCCTCGTCGACCGTGAATGCGCCACGGTCGACGTAGACGTCGATGAAGTCGGCGACATCGCGGACGGCGGGCAGCTGCCGCTCGATCACCTCGTCGACATAGGCAGTGCGGTTGCCACGGTGTTCAGCCGGAACGGTGTGGGCGCCCAGGAACGTGGTCAGGACGCGAACATAGGCGAGGTCCCCCGCCGCTTTGGCCGCCTGCAGGCACTTGCGCTCGGCCTCGACCGACAGGCCGTAGCCCGACTTCACTTCGACGGTTCCGACGCCCTTTTGGCGCATGGCTGCCAACCGCTGGCGGGCCCCTTCGGTGAGTGTGGCCAGGGGGGCGGCGCGGGTATCGCGCACGGTCGACAAGATGCCGCCGCCGGCTTCGAGGATCGCGCTGTAGTCTTCGCCCGCTAGCCGACGTCGCCATTCATCGGCGCGGCTTCCGTCCCAGACCGCGTGGGTGTGGCAGTCGACGAGCGCCGGCATGCCGATGCCGCCCGAGAATTCAATGGCCTCGTCCGCTGCGGGTGCTGAATCAGCGTCGCCGACCCACGCAATTCGGCCGTTGTCGACGACAATACTGCCGCCCTCGATCGCACCGAGCGGCCCTTCGCCGCCGTCGGCGTCCATGGTCAGGACGAGGTCAAACCCTCGAAGCAGGGTACTCATGGACGGGTTCTCTGTTGCGGGGCATGTCGGGGAGGTGCTACATAAGCGCGCCTTTTCGTCTCGGCACGGTCGAATTGTGCAGGGAGTCCTCATGCAACTGCAAGCCAACTGGTCGCTGCTTCTCGTTCTCGGTCTCGTGGCGTGCGGTCCCGGATTGAATCGTTGGGATCAAGACTTTGTCGACACCGCCGAGACCGACACGGACACCGATACGGACACCGATACGGACACGGACACGGACACGGACACGGATACCGACACCGACACCGACACCGACGGACCGTGGGGTTCGAGCTGCCACGCACTCGATCCGATGGATGGAGCGACCTGGAGCCGAAGCTACAGCGTGCTGTACACCGGCGAGACCGGAACCGAAGTCCAGACTGGACTCGGCGGAGGCTCCTATCAAGTCGTCATGGATGCCGGCGACAACCACTGGGACGTCACCAGCAATCACTCGTGCAACGGTTCGGGCCAAGCCCTCCAAATGGGCTGGACTGGAACGGTCCAGCAAGGCGGCAGCGAAGGCGACCTGACCAGCGGCCTGCCCCCAGAGATGGCTCTGTTGTTGGCGCTGTTGGGGGGACTCGACGGCGCGGGAGCCGGCGGCGCTGGCACCGAATTCACCGTGACTGCGACCCCTGACAACCCGCGTCCGTACCTGTCGGACCAGGTGACGATGAACAGTGGCACGTGGAACTACAGCTACAACCTCAACGTGACCGCCGACGATGGCTCAGGCACACCCCAGAGCGGCGTTGTGCCCACCACGGGAATGTACGTGTCATGGGGCAAGCAGCCCGTCACGGTCGGCGGCACCACCTACGACGCCTACTACCTGACCAACCAGTACAACCAAGACTGGACGGCCATGGGCAACATCGGCTTCGAGGGCCTCAAGAACATCGAAGGCTACTCTGAGACGTGGTATGTGGAGGGCCTCGGTCTGGTGAAGGAAGTCACCACCGACCTGGCCGACACCTCGTCGGTCTACATGCAGAAGGAACTCACCTCCTACAGCGGACTGACCCCGAAGTAATGACTGCCACTGCTCTCCTAGTTCTCTCCATGTTCGCCACCACCGCCGATGCGGGCGTGCGCGAAACGGTCATCGAAGACGTGGGCACCGACCTGCCCTTCGACCCCTACACACACACCCGTGGACTGACCGAAGGCCGCATGGCCAACTTCCGCGAGCTGTTTGTTCAGCCGGATTCCTTTGCCGACTCCCTGACGCCAAAGGCTGAGCCGATCATGCCGGCCGTGACGTCCGTGGACTGGGCCTATGGCGAGGGCAATGGCGCTGGCCTCGAGCTTCGCGTCGAGCTCGAAAACGAGATTCTGGGCAAGACCAAGGCCGCGAGTGTTCAGAAGACCCTCGAAGACGCTGGTCACACAGTCGCCGAGGCCGACGGAAAGCTGATTTGGACGCTCACCGTGGGCGAAGCCGGCCTCTTGGCCGCCCTGTCCACTCCGCTCACCCTCGACGAGGGCATCGAGCGCCGCTTGGTCGACGTCGGCTCCATCAAGTACGTCAAGCCTGCCCCCGAGCCCGAGCCACTTCCCGAAGGCGAAGAGCCTGCCGAAGAGGAGAAGCCGGCCGAAGAGCCCGCTGAAGGCGAAGAGGCCGAAGAGCCCGTCGAAGTGCCTGTCGAGTGGCTTGTGCTTGGCTACGAGCCGATGCCCGTGGACAGCAAGCCCACCAAGGGCAGCCTGGTCGTCGAGAACGGTCGGTCCAGCTGGGCCACCGTCGTCATCAATGGCGAGAAGGTCGGCGTCATCGGTCCGTACGCGACTGGCTATGTGCACAACGTTCCTGACGGCACCTACGACGTGAACTTCACGGTCTCCAACGGCTACTCCTGGACGGTCAATGCCGGCACAGTGGCCGAGGTCTACCGCCCGCGCACTCCGGGTGTGACTCCGCCAGGGATGCCCGGGCCTGGCAACGAATAGAGCGCGCTGGCCGGATTCGTCCCCTGGCGTTGTCGCGTCGTCAGT
>CAYYHT010000917.1:0-2846 GCA_964471355.1 uncultured Enterobacteriaceae bacterium | reverse complement strand
CGGGCGGTCACGCGACCTGTGGGTCCGTCGAGGAGCTCCATGTGCCCCCCCCAGTCGGCAGGCCAAGAGGCCGGAGTCAGGCTCAACTGAAAGGCCACGGCGAGTCCGGGACCATGATCGTCATAGGCGTCGTAGTACGAGCCCTTTGCATTGCGATCCGAGACCAGCTGCAGCTGTGGATCGGGCGCCAGCGGCAGCTCGGTGACGGCGGACACGAACATCAGTCCGTCGCTCCATAGCCATCGTCCGAGCGCACACAGTGCATGTCTGCACCGCTGTTCGGGCACCCATGGAAAGCGCCACAGCTGGTGGCCAGCCGACGGGGTCAGGTCGACGTCCGCTGCGTGAGCTTCGTCGCGCAATGCGGCCAGCTGCTGCTCGGAGTCCAGCTCGGTCAAGATCTGTGGCACTCGGACGCGGCCGATCTGCTGCCACTCCCTCTTCAGGGGCTCGAGTGCGTCGTCGCTCTGCCAGTTCGGGTGCAGCACTAGACGTACCCCCCTGGGGCTTGGTCGGACATGCCGCTCAGCCAGCCATTGAGTGTCAATCGGTTGTGGGCGTCCTGCATCACGGGAATGTGGTGCCAGGTCATGACCGGGAAGAAGTTGAGCAGGTCCAAGCTGTCAAAGCCCGGTGCCCAGCTCTGGGTTGGGGTGCGCTGGTCGGGCTGCAGAAACTGCAGATGTCCGCCTCGTTCGGGGGGCCACTGTTCCCGGGTCAGGCCGACGACATAGCCCACCAAGCGGTTGGGAAGATGGTCGCTATGCGCGTCGAGGTACGACCCCTTTCGCAGCAGGTTGAACTGGATATCTGGCAAGTTCGGAGCGTGATGAGGGCGCTCGGTGATGGCGCTGACCAAGCCCGGAATGTCGTTCATGACCAGCTGTTCGATCCGCTGCAGAATGGGGATTGAGGCGCCGCTTGCCGAGGGAAAGGCATGGCGCTGTCGCCAGTACACAAAGCGCGTGCCCTGCTGCATCTGGTAGAACTCGAACGAATCGGCCAACGCAGTGCGTGCAGCCTCCTCGGCCAGGCCTGGAGCGAATGCTTCTTCGATGCGCAGCTTGCGCTCGCGCTGCCAGACCTCCCTCAGCTCATCGAGGACCGACGCATTGGCCAAGCGAGGGTGCAGGGTGGGCCACGAACTCACTCGGATGCGGGCCCCAACATGGCGGCCTTCATCTCTTTGTCGAAGGGCACGGGCCCCAGATAGATGCGCCACATCATCTTCATGAAGTCGCTGCCCTTGATGATGCCAAGCTCGCGCTTGCCAGCCTCGAGCACCACTCCCCGTCGGTCCGGCAGCCAGTGCAAGGTCAGCGTGTCGCCTGCCGACATGTCTTCAAGCACGAATGTCAGCGCCTGAATGCGCGGGCGGTTGGCAAACCCCACATCGTGGGCGTTGAGGGCTTGGCCGAGGTGCGCAATGAGCTGATCCTCGGTCATTTCGTCGGCCAGGAAGTGCAGCACAATGGCCTTTTCTTCTTCGCTCGCAATGGCCGCCGCCTCGCCCTCGACCTTCTTGGACAGGTACAGGGCCGCTAGGTAGCGCTCGGTGGTCTCATCGGAGAAGGTGGCTGCGCCTGCCAGGCGCGCTTTGCCCACTTTGGCGGGCAGTTCCTCGACGCTCATCGGCTCGACTTCGAGGTTCTTGCCAGACTGCACAAGCACGAGCTCTTCGCCCGCTGTCGCGGTGAACGCGGCGATGCCGTAGGTGTAGCTTCCGCTTGGCAGGTAGCCGCGCCAGCGCCCCTTTTCGTTCACGGCTTCGGTTGCGAACTCAATGGCCTTGAGGAAGTCGGGCCGAAACGGTGGTGCATCAGCGTTCAGAGTGACTTCACACGGGTCGCAGCGCAGCATGACCAGCGCGAATTCCTGGTGCAGGGTCGCGATCTGGCCAGCGATATCCTCGCTCGCTTCGGCCTCATTGGCGGCGCTGAGGCGGTCCAGAGTCGAGCTGACATCGCCGCGGTTGCGCGCCGCATCGGCGCCCAGCATGTGCACATGCTGCGGATGGTTGTCTTGCAGAGCCAGCAGCTCGCGGTACTTTCTCTCGACGCCGTCCCAGGCATTTCGCTGGGCCAAGCTCTTGATATCTTGGGACAGACGCCGAACTTCGGATGCTGTGTCCTCTCCTGCCAGCGCGGGGGAACCGAGGAACAACAGCAGTAGTGCGGCAACATTCATTGCCGCAAGCTTAGCGTTCCTTCCACCAACCCTTCAGTCTGATTACCGCATCGAGTACCCGCATATAGGCATTGGTGCGGGTCTTCTCGTCTTTTGGCTGGTACGCATCGATCACATAAGGGACGTACATGCTGCGTCGCAGGCTGGCGGTACCGGTCTTGGGGGAGTTCTTGACTCGGTGCCACATGCGGCCATCGTGAACCGTGAGGTCACCGGGCCAGGTCTCGACCATGACTTCATTCGGATCGTCCTCGTTGCTGATGAACTGCAGCTTGGTCGTGACCGACTGCCAAGCCGTCTGGTTGTGAGTCCGGGGAATCAGGCGCAGCCCGCCATCTTCTGGCTTGATGCGGTCGAAGTGCAGGCCGACGTTCAGCATCGGGCCGGGCATTTCGCGGTTGTAGAACACGTCGCGCAGCGAGTCGGTGTGCCATGGCAGGTCAGCGCGCAGGCTGTCTGTGGTGTTCATGTAGCGGTTGAAGACAACCCCGTCTTTTTCGCGGGTGCCGATGCGCGCATTCTCGCCAATGAGCCTGCGTACCGGCTCAAAGCGGCTGTCGGTCACGAAGTCTTCGAGCCAGGTCGAGTAGAAGGACGAAAAGCCCATGCGGTAGAGCATGGGCTCGCCGTCGACGCCCTTGCCGTCCCAGCAGTCGATC
>CAYYHT010000916.1:0-2850 GCA_964471355.1 uncultured Enterobacteriaceae bacterium | reverse complement strand
CTGGGTGCCTTCGAGCGGGCCGAGTGGACCGACGACGAAGCCGAGCGTGAGCGCCTGCTGACCTTCGTGGTCGTCGGTGGCGGCCCCACCGGTGTCGAGCTTGCTGGCGCCATCCGAGACATCGCCACCGACACCCTGGCCCGCGACTTCAAGCGGGTGGACACCAGCCGGGCGCGAGTACTGCTGGTCGAGGGCGGCGACTCGGTGCTCAACGGCTTTGAGCCACAGCTGCAGGGACATGCCCGCGCCCACCTCGAGAGCCTGGGGGTTGAGCTTCGCCTGGGCACCTTTGTGCAGGGCATCGACGCCGGCGGCGTGGACACCAACCACGGCCGCATCGACGCCGCCACCGTGTTGTGGGCAGCCGGCAACCGGGCATCGCAGCTCGGCGACGGCCTGGATGTGCCCCAAGACCGCATGAATCGTGTGATGGTCGAGGCCGACCTATCGGTGCCCGGACACCCCGATGTGTTCGTTGTCGGCGACCAGGCCCACTTTGGGCACGACCGCGACAGCGCAGTGCCCGGGGTCGCACCGGCCGCCATGCAGATGGGCCAGCACGCCGCGGCAAACGTCCTGGCCGATGTCGCCGGCGCCCCCCGCAAGCCGTTCGTCTACATCGATCGGGGCAGCATGGCGACCATCGGGCGACGGCTGGCGGTCGCGCAGATCGGTCGCTTTCAGTTCCGAGGATTCGTCGCCTGGGCGCTGTGGGTCTTTGTGCACCTGATGACCCTGGTCGGTCATCGCAACCGCCTGGTGGTCTTCGGCAAGTGGGCTTGGGCCTGGCTCACCTACGAGCGCAGCGCCCGGCTGGTCTGGGCTAGGTCGACTCGGCCTGACGAATCCGCCACGCCCAAATCAGAAACAGCCCCATCCCCCAGTTGAAGAACGCGGGCAACACCAGACCGATGCCGCCCAGGGTGGTCATTTCTTCAGACGTCGCCAGGTAGTGGCGGTGGGTTCGGCGGCGCCGTGGTGCCACATGAACCACCAGGTGTGGTCCGTCAGCACTCGTCCGATCAGCAACACATCAAAGACGATGAGGGCGAGGATGAAGGCGTCGATGGTTCGGTCAGAGCGCAGCACGAGCCCCAGAATAGACGAAATGTCCCACGCTGATACGCTGCGTGCATGCAACTAGGCCGCGACTGGAATTTCTATAGCTACCAGTACGGGGACTCCCGCGAGAACACCGCCACGGTGCGCTTCGACGTGGAAAGGGCGGTCATGCCCTGCCCCGACACCCATCTGGTCTGTCGCCGGCTGTTGCTGCGCGATGCCGCCGAGCCCGACTTGGCGGCATTCGAAGCTGACCTGCCCAACTTGCTCGCCGACATCGACTGCATGCTGGTCGGGGTGTTGCGCTATCCGCAGACCGAAGAGCTGGTGTTTCAGATCGAAGACATCGACGGGTTTACCGCACGGCACGAACAGCTGATCGCCAAGGCCCCCGCCGACATCGAGTTCTTCGACACCGCCGGCTGGGACTTCTTTGTGGACCGCGTGACCCCCAACCTGGCCGACTGGCAGCGCATCGACGACCGCGAGTCCATCGCCCGCTTGGTCGCCCAAGGCATCGACCCCGAGCTCCAGCACGACCTGCACCACGCCTTCCTTGGCTCGGCCGAAGAGCTCGACAAGATCCTGCACGGACTGCAGAGCAACGGCTTTCATCCCGTCGATTCCGAAGACGGCCGTTTGATCCTCAAGCGCAAGGTGCGCCTGACCCTGCCCGAGGTGTCGCGGGTGTCCATCGCCCTCAAGCGCTTCAGTCGCTCGCAGGGCGTGGTCTACGACGGCTGGAAGCTGAGCTAGTCGGTCGAGTCCGTGGTGTCCAAGGAGCGGCGAGCTTCGTCTCGCCGTCGATCCACTGCAACGGCGAGACGAAGCTCGCCGCTCCTTGTTCGACAACGCTCCGGACTTCGGACTCAACCCACTAGGCTGAGACGACGCTCGCCACTGCTTGAGCGGGCCACCACTGCAGCAGCTGCTGGTACACCACATCGTCGCCGGCCACACCGGGATGGCTGACTCCGGGAAAGACACGCGCTGCGGTCGCCGCACGCTCGGTCGGCGTTCCGTCGATGCCCTCATCTTTGGCGCTGTACGGAGCGACCAGGGCATCGCCGATGATCTTGGCCAGGGGATGGTGCTCGTCGGCGACCAGGGTTCCGGCGGCGACAAAGTGCTCCACATGCGGCAACAACGGCACGATGTGCTGACGACCCAAGGTCAGGGCGTCCGGGTCGATGTCCATCCACTCTTCATCCACAAGATAGCCATGGCGCAGGTCCTTGATGCCGGCGCTGCGCTGACGAAAGGCCCAGCTGATGACCCAGGTCCAAGGATTCGGAATCCAGCCCAGGATCGAAGCGGTCAGGTTCGCGACCTGCTCCAAGGTGGCACCGCGCAGCGGGGTGCCGAGCAAGATCATGCGCTGCAGCAGGCCCACCCAGGGCAGCTGACGCTGATCGGCGTAGTGCGTGGCCGAGCGGGACACAAGCCCACCCATGCTGTGGCCCACCAGGCTGATCTCGGTGACCTCGACGGGCCAGGCCTCGACCAGCTCGTGGATCATCTGGGCCAGCTGCTGTCCGTTGGTCGAGACGTGCATGCCGGTGTTGTAGAAGACCCGAATGGCCGTCACGCCCCGGTCTGCGGCAATGCGCTCTGGAAAGGGCTCGCCGACATAGGACCAGAAGTTGGGTCCGGCCATCAGGCCGGGAACGAAGATGGCGATGCGCGACGACGGCCTCTCGACCATCAGATTCTTCAGATCGAGCGCGCCATTGCGGTCGAACAGCGTCATCTGGATTGCAAGCGATGAGCCCTCGGATTCAAGGGTGT
>CAYYHT010000915.1:0-2851 GCA_964471355.1 uncultured Enterobacteriaceae bacterium | reverse complement strand
GAACGCCAATCGGCCGTCGAACCAGGCCCTAACTCGCGTCAGCGGCTGAGGTGCCTGCAACTCCGTGACTTCAAGCGCGAGCAAGTGGTCCGTATTCGGGTCGAAGACGAAGTTGTCTTGGGCGAGGACGGAGGACACCGGGCCTACACGTCTAACGAGCCGGCGACGTCCCCCGACGCGGTCCATCTCCAGCCTGTAGAATTCTTCCTGACCCAGTTTCCCTTTGCGGTACCTCGCGACCAAACCTACGCCGCTTCCGGAACCCGTCCGGATCCAAGCGCTCGCCCGGTAGCTGCGCCACGAATCAGGCGGCTCGGCAACTTTGCCCTGCCAGTCCAGGACGCCAGACCACACGAGTAAGGGACCGTTCTGAACGATCCCAGCCCCCGACGAGTTGGTCGATGTCTGCTTGATCGCGGTAGAGAGCCCGCCCAGCAGCCGAATCTCGGACGCCAGATCGCCCTGTTTGGGCACCGCAGCACTGTTCTGCCCGGTCGGCTTGAGTTTCGTCAGGGTCCATGAAGAACTCGCCGAATCCGGATGGGCAACCTCCCATCCCGCCGGCAGTTGGCCCTTCGGCGCGAACGTTGGATTGGGCGAAGGAACAAAACTCTCACGCAGAAGCATGGGGACCGCGCGCGCCTCGCATTTGAGTCCGGCTGGGAGTTGAACGCCGCGGACGGTCAGCTTCTCCCGCAAGAGGGTTGCGCTTGCAGCCTGCTTGAACTCTGAGGCCAATATGCTCAGCCAAACTGCGTCCATCGAACCGGGTGATGGCTTCTCCTTGCCATCAATGAACGAACTTGGCCGACTTCCGGGCGCGAAACTCGGGCTGCGGAGCGTCTCCCCATCGGGGCCGACGAGGTACAGCGCCAAGTCACGTTTGCCCAACTCATACATCAGTCGGATGTGATTGGCATCGAAATGGACGCTTACGTCGTATCGAGCAAACGCGAAGGGCGACGCAGAGTCGATGCCTTCCAAGCGCTCGTGTTCCGACTTGGGCGCATCCGATGGCGGCACGCGTGGGACCGAAGGAACGATCGATCCGACGTACGGACGAAGCGTGGACAGAGCTCGCAAGATGGCGTCTTTCGCCTGAGCTTTCACATCCTCAGCCGGGTTCAGTACTTGTTTGCCGGAGTTTGCCTGCTTCTTCTTGGATGCGCCTGATGAGTTTGACGTGGTCTCTCGGTCCTCTGGCGATGAGGGGGCGGACAGCTCGCCAATGCCCGGCGGTCCGGACGTCCGAAAGAACGCGTACTCGCTAATATCGTACGTCCGCTCGGTGCCGCTTAGAAGATCCGCGCCGATCGCGCGGACCTTTGTGCCAAGGGTCAGCCGCCACGCAGTGTGAGGCCACAGGACGGAAGTCGGCCGGTCGAGCATGGCCAGCGCGGACTGGAGCGTCGCCTTTTGGCTATCGACACTCGCTTGCTGTTCCACGATGTCGTCCGCGGCCGAGTACGCGCGCACGTCGTACAGCCAGCAGGGGCCCTGAACGTATAGTTCGACCTTTCGGTAGGGTCCACTACCTGAGAACGTGACCCCGCTGGAATCCCACGGTGGAAGAGTGGCGCCGTGGTGCCAGTGTCCCGCAGTTGTCTCGGCACGAACCACCACCGGGCCCTGGCCTGTGAGTCCGAGGGCGACGCTGTCGGTGTTGGGAGGAAGGTTGACCCGGACAACTTGCTTGACTGGCTTGCCGTTCGCAATCGCCCGTCGCAGGACGGCGACCAGGTCGTCAAACGGATGGCTCGTCTCACGATTGTCGCCGTGAGCACCTGAGTCTGAATCGGAGTCTCGTAGTCCATTCCGGGGGACAAAAGAGCGATTCTGCTCCCCCCGATCGACTTCGCGTCCGCCGAGCGGGATTCCGGCTCTGGCGTTGCGCCCATCGGAACAGCGCACGTCGGTCTGGTGCTCCTGGCATCCGACCAGAATCGTAACACACGGGCACCCGTACGCGTCTTCGTGAAGGCCAGTCGGACACGGCATGCCTGGAGCCGCCGAGTCGATGTAAGGCCGCAACCCGGGCATCTTGTTCAACACGTCCCAGACCGAATCGTCCTCGGACCTCGTGACGTCACTTCGTCGAGCGCGCGCCCGGCCACCTGCCGAGGTGCCGTCGTCGTCCTGGGAGCGAATTGCGTCGAGCAGTTCGAGCAAGCCACGCAGGATTGGCTCCAACCCGTTCGCGGCATTTCCTACATCGAGTGCGAGACCCGACCCCGCGTTCTTGGCCTCGATCGGAAGTGGCTCCGGTGCGCTCCAAGTGAGTCGTATGCCGGCGGCCTTGGTGCCTGAGACGGCGGATTCACCGGGTTGCCGTTGCCGGAAGGACAACACGCGCGGAGCTGGGACGACGACGGTGCCAATCGGGCCGACCTTCCCATTTGTCGGCAGCATTGAACCGGCGCCGAGCGTGGAGTGGATTCCGAACTCAAGGGGATTTGAGCCGAACAGCCACAGACTCTGCAGGTTGGAAAGACGGGGAGGAGCATTCTTCTCCCCAACTCCCGAACTCTGCGCGGACTTCGCTTCAAGAAGTCCGGTGCGCTGACCGATAGGGGCAAACGGCCCCCAAGCGCCGTGTAGATCGATGTCGCCCGGCTGCGGGGGCTGGGGCGGGCCTACTTGGCCCTGTGGCGCTTCCCGCTTGGCAACAGACACCCAATGTCCCCCGTTGGAACTCGGCTCCCAACGGCTCAGTTCAACGCCGGTCAATTCGTATTTTGCGGAAACGGGACTCTTGCGCTCTGTGCTTGGCCCCTGATCCGGGTCACCGATGACGACGTCAGCGCCATCGCTCAAGACGCAACGCAGCTGCAGTGATCCTCAGCCTGCTTCA
>CAYYHT010000914.1:0-2864 GCA_964471355.1 uncultured Enterobacteriaceae bacterium | reverse complement strand
GGCTCCGCCTCTGCACACGCGCACCCGTCGCGGCGCGCAAACCGCTAAAGTCGAGCCTAGCAGCGTGGGGCGAATCCCGAGAGGGTGGGTTCGCCGATCGCTTTGGGCGAGGCACACTGGTCTTCGTCCTCGAAACAGCTGGTGCCCGACGCCGATGCTGTTGCCAGTAAACCGAGCGAGTCACCGGTTTTACGCCGACAGTCCGCCGTCGACCGCAAAGACCTGCCCGGTCACATAGGACGCGCCTGGTCCGCACAAGAACCGCACGATGGGTGCAATCTCGTCGGGCTGACCCATGCGCTTCATGGGAATGGCCTTGGTCGCCTCGTCGATGACCCGGTCCATCAGCTTGTCGGTCATGGCGGTCTGGATGAAGCCAGGGGCGACGGCGTTGACCCGCACCTTTCGCTTGGCCATCTCTTTGGCCAGGCTGCGCGTCATGGCGACCACCGCTGCCTTGGAGGCGGCGTAGTTGACCTGGCCGGCGTTGCCGCGCAGGGCCGATACGCTGACGATGTTCACGATGCTGCCCTGGCGCTTCTTCATCATTCCGGGCAACACCGCCCGGGACATGCGGAAGGCTGAGCCCGCATTGGTGGCCAAGACGCCGTCCCATTGCTCGTCGCTCATGCGCAGCATCAAGTTGTCGGCGGTGATTCCGGCGTTGTTGACCAGAATAAGCACATCGCCGAGCTCGGCGGCGGCTTCGTGCAGGGCTGTGCAGCCTTCGGTGGTGGACACATCGGCCTGAACGGCGATGCCACCGGTCTCGGCGGCCACTTCCTGGGCTGCCTCGGCGCTGCTGCGGTAGTTGACCACCACCTTGGCGCCGGCCTTTGCGAGCTCGACGGCAATGGCCCGGCCGATGCCGCGGGCACCTCCGGTGATGATGGCGACCTGACCTTCCAGCTCGGACATAGCGACTCCTGTGGCCGCGCAGGTAACGCGCCAGCAGATGCCGACGGTGACCTATTCGTCCCAGGTTCCGTCAGACAGCTTGTTCAGCAGCGGCATGCGACCTGCAGCGAATGCGACGACCTCTGGGTGATTCGGGTCGAACCAGAGCTCGGGCACAAAGGCCGAGTTGATGTCCCAGCGGCCTTCCTCTGAAACGCGGGTCTCGTTGAACTCGTACCAAGCGGTGGTGATTTCCCAGGTGGTACCCGTGAAGTCGCCCAGCTGAACCCGGTTCAAGCCGGTGTCGGCGTCTGCCGAGACGACTGCATCCAGCATCAAGATGTCGCTGACCTCGCCGTTCGCCACGATCAGCTCGACGATGGCTGTGGTGGCGGTGCCGGCGCGCAGCGGCTCACCAAAGCGCACGTTGATGACCGTTCGGGACTCCGAGGTGGTGTCACCAGATACATAGGATGATGCGTACTCGCCGTGGAAGCGCGTGGCCGACCCATTCGTCGCCAACAGCGCCGTGTCGGACCACGGCGTGCCAGGTTCGAGGTACCAGCTGTCGTGGATGCGTGACGCGAGCGCATCGGACATCGGGGCATAGGTCCAGCGACGGCTGTGGTGCACAACGGTGTCATCCCACTCCGACTCCACCTGCCATGCCAGGTCCACCACGCCATGGCTGTACGGCGCCCACGCGCCCTCCGCGCGGCTGTAGACCTCGCCGCCGTCCCACATATCCTCCTCGGTCACCGCCAGGTCGACCGACGCAAAGGTGTAGGTGGTGGCATAGGGCGCACATCCTTCGATGGCGCCTTGCCATTGGGTGCCTGCCAGGTCAGCGACCGGGTCCGGTGCCGGCGGGTCGTCCGCGAGTGCCTCATCGTCCTCGATGAAGTCCTCGGGCAAGCAGCCGATGTCGTTCGCGTCTTGCTGGCCGCCATTGACCGGGTTGTGCTCTGCCCACCAGGCATGACAGCCAGTGGACAGCAGCAAGAAACATGCTGTCGATGTCGTTCGAAAATCCAACGAACCTCCCCAGGTCCGTCCGTGCCCACACAGGATGCGCGTCGCGCCCGAATAGAACAATTCGATTATTCTGATACATATACATCAGGAATACCGATGGATTACCGAGACCTCTCGCAGCTGGATCTGAACTTGCTGCACACCATGCGAGCCTTTGTGGACACAGGCGGCGTGGCGGCGGCCGGACGTGCCCTGGGGCGCTCCCAGCCGGCCATCAGTGCGAGGCTGCATCAGCTCGAAGCCGACCTGGGCGTCACGCTCTTTGAGCGGCGAGGTCGGCGGCTTCACCTGACTCCGGTGGGGCGGGCCGTGGACGCCGATGCTCGGGAACTGCTGGGCGGCATTCAGCGCATCATCGATCGCGCCCGGGGGACCGGCACCGATGCCCGGGGACTCGTGCGAATTGGCGCCCTTCCCACCGTCGGTGAGCGAGTGCTCGCCCCGATCCTGGGCTCGTTCTGCACGCAGCATCCAGGGGTCGACATCGAGCTGGAGTACGGCCTGGGCCCCCAGACCCTGCAGGGGCTGGTCGAGGGGCGGCTGGACCTCGTGGCTTCCGTAGGAGCGCCTCCGCAGCAGCCCGACCTCACCGTATTGGAGCTGCAGCGGGTGGAGCCCGTGTTGGTCGCGCCGGCGTCGATGGGGCATCTGCCCGACCCGTGTGCTGTGGCGGACGTTGCGGGCTTGCCCTTTATCGGTGTCGGCAAGGCAGGAGACGCGTTCTATGACGCTGTCTGGGCGTTTGTGGAGGCGAACCAGCTGCACCAGAACATGCGGGTGCAGGTGCGTCATATTCAGACCATGCAGGCGCTGGCGGCGTCGGGGGCAGGCGTGTGTGTGGTGCCCGATTACACCGTGGCCCAGCCGGGTCTGTGTGAGCGGCACGTGGCTGGCTTGGATTTTAGCCAGCCGCTGTGGCTGGCTCATCGACG
>CAYYHT010000913.1:0-2871 GCA_964471355.1 uncultured Enterobacteriaceae bacterium | reverse complement strand
CGGACACGGACACCGACACCGACACGGACACGGACACGGACACGGACACCGACACCGACACGGACGGGGGCAGTGACGTCGATGATGACGGCGACGGGATCACTGAAGATGCCGGGGACTGCGACGACGCCGATGACACCATCTACCCGGGGGCGACAGACGCGCCGTACGACGGCGTGGACAAGGACTGTGCAGGGGACGACGACTTCGACGCCGACGGCGATGGCGCGGTGTGGGACGCGTTCTCGGCGACGTATGGAGGACCGCTGCCTGCGACGGACTGCGACGACTCGAACCCCGCCATCAATGCCGCCGCAGCAGAGGTTCCCTACGACGGCGTCGACAACGACTGCGATTCGGGCACTCCCGACGATGATCTGGACGCCGACGGCTCACTTGGGGCCGACGACTGCAATGACACCGATGCAACGGTGTTTCCCGGTAATACCGAAGTCGCGGACAACATCGCCGACGAGAACTGCGACGACGTGGCGGCCGTTTCAGCTTGGCAGTTCGATGGGTTGCACTGGAACAACCCGCGGCCTGCAGTGCTGGCCGCGAACGACCATCATGTCGGACTCGTCGTCGTGGCGGATGGCCGGGACGATGGCGCTCTCGATGCCGACCCTGCGCACATCCTGCTCTTCGACCCCTCCACCGGCGCAAAACAGCTTGAGCTGGCCTGGCACGGTGACCTGTTCTCGGACCCGCTGACCGGCGGTGTCGACGCCATCGGCGAGGGCGATGCCTTCTATCTCATGGCCACGTTCACAAAGAGCGCCGAACCTCACTTGTTTGTGCGCGAGCTGCTGACCAGCACTGGCAGTAGCTATGGGCAGAAGCTGGTCTTTGCTCGAGGCTCGGTCGAGGACTTCACCGACGTCGACTTGATCCGTGGCGACGATGGTTTCATCTGGGCCCTGGGCTGTTCCCCCGACGCTTTTCGCTACATGAAGCTGTTGGCCCAGACGGGCGTGTACCAAGAGGAAGAATCGGGTCTGGGCACGTCCTTTGCGGGCGTGACGCCCGCCGCTGAGTGCTCCATTCACGATGACTCGGGTGGTGTGTACGCCAACCTGTGGCCCGCCGGCGGCACGGCCGAGAGCTACCGCCTGGACAACGTCATTACGTTCACTCCAGTCGGGCCACAATGGGAGGCGACCCAGCACACCGCAGACAGTCGGCGTGGCTGGCAGCTATTCGCCGGTGGCGATGAGTTCGCCGGCGCCATCCTGCGCGACGGAACCGATACCTGGCCGGTGTTGAGCAGCTACACGGTGCGCAGTATCGATGTGGCCTGGATCGGTACGGTCATGTACGCGGCCGCCATTGTCGATGACGTGGACTCCGATGGGCTGCCCGATCTGATTCTCACCTATGGCGATCCGGCCGTCGCGATGGCCACGGTGCGCATTCCCTACGACCATGGCACCGAGCCCCAGCAGGCAGACTCGGTGAGCGTCTACGCCAACACGACCGATGTCTGGCTGGCCGTCACTGGGCACGCCATCGCCGACAACGCCAACGATGCGGTCGGCTGGATGAAGCTGATTCGCTAGCAGCCGGCTAGGCGCTGTAGCCGTAGCTTCCCAAGAATGGCAGCAGTGCCACGTCCGTGCCGGTCGCTCGAATCTCGGCGATGAACCCCTCGATGTCCACCTCTGGGAGCAGGAAGGGCTCGTCTTCGAGTGGTGTCGTGAACAAGTCCCAGTGGCAAGGAAGCACGAGCTTGGGCTTGAGGATGCGGATGGCATCTTCGGTGTAGTTGGGGCGGTACTTGCGGCCGATGGCACACAGGCACAGAACATCGCACTCCATGCCAGCCAGCTCGTCTTCGAAGAACTCGGCCGTGTCGATATGCACGACGCGAATGCCCTGCTGCTCGATGTACCAGTTCAGCACGAGTCCGTGGCGGAAGCGGCTGTAGTGCGCAGGCCAAGGGGGCGGCTCGTCAATGTTGCCTGTGAGTGCCACGCGGTTGAAGAAGACGCGGCCGTGGGCAGACGGCAGGCCTCGGACAAAGCCCTTGCCGCTCGTGATGTCCTCACGGCCGGCGGTTTCGCGGATTTGAGCTTCGTCCAGGCCGGCTGCACGGGCGACGTTGCATGCATCTACGCTGCCGATGAAGCGGGCGCCGGTCTGTCGGCACACCTCGGGACCATCGAGCACATGGTCGTGGTGGGCATGCCCAATGAGCACGTCATCGCAGGCGTGGATGTGTCGCCGGACGATTGCCGGGTTTGCGGCGATGCGTCCGAACAGCGTTTCGCGTCCGCCTGGGCGGCTCACATATGGATCGAGGATGATGGTGTGGTCACCGGTCGAGATCTCGAATCCAGCTGTACCCAGATAGCGAATGCGCATCGTTGCGTCGTCGCCTGGCGATTGTCGGTGGTACAGCGCGGGATCGACGCGGCCCAGCAGTCCCAGTCGGTCGACCATCTTGTAGAAGCGGCCCATCACTCCTCCTCGAAGTAGCGAGCGTACACGCCATCGATGTCGGCCCCGTCGCTGATGGAGTCCCTGGGATAATAGTCGCCGGTATCGGGGTTGATTCGCGAAGGTGCGGTCACCAATCGCACGAAGCGCGCTGCCTGCAGGTCCGAGTGGGCGAAGTCGAAGTGGTCTCCGCCTGCGGCCAACCGATCGAACGGGTCGACGGGGTTGACGTCGGCGTGCAACAGCACCGGGGTCACGCCGGCAAAGCCCAGCCAGTGATTGGGGTCATCGGAGTAGGACCGCTCGTCAGGGGCTGTGTAGTCGTGCACCAGCGGTTGCCATGTCACGCCGTCTTCAGACAGCTCGACGATGACGGGGTCCATGAACACGCCGTCGTCGTTCGGGCAGCAGTTGCCCGAGAACCCCAGCGTC
>CAYYHT010000912.1:0-2877 GCA_964471355.1 uncultured Enterobacteriaceae bacterium | reverse complement strand
ACATTCAGCATGCAGCTCGCGATCACGGGCAGCACGCCGCCGTTCGACACCGAGCTCGAGTTCGGCGTGGTCGTCTACGACGATGGCGAGAACCCCACCAATGGCGGCGAGCCCGAGATCGTGGTGTTCCGTACCCCGGACTCCGAAGGCAACTACCCATAGACAAAAAAAAGGGGCGGCACCTGGCCGCCCCGAGTTCACGAGCGTGTCGCTCTGCCTAGCCTATTTGGGCTTGTCTTCGCCTTCGGGTGCGGGAGGCGTCCACGGCGCAGCGTCGAGGTCGCGGCAGCATCGGAATGCCATTGAGGCGTCGACGAATGCGACACCCTCGTCAACCGTGAAGGCGCAGCGCGTGCCCTTTGCTGGGTTGTGGCGCATGCCGCCCTTGACGATGCGACGGCTGTCCTTCTTGCCGGGCATGGACGACGTCCATTCGCGGAAGTTGCCGGACATGTCGAACGGCCCACCGAGCCACTTGCCCTTGCAGTCGGGGCGAATGCCGGAGTTCTTCTCGCGCCCTTCGAGACCCTCACCGCAGTAGTCGGGGTCGTAGGTGTCGGCGATGGGACCGGGGGTGTTGTAGGCGTAGATGCTGTTGTGGGGACCCTTGCAGGCTTTTTCCCACTCGACTGCCGAGCAAAGACGCTTGCCGGCGGCCGCGCACTTGGTCTCGGCGTCGGCGTAGCCAACGCTGTACTCGATGAGTCCCTTCATCTTGTTGGGGTACTCAAAGGCGTCGATCATGAAGCCCTTGACCTCGACCTCTTTGGCGAGGGGCTCGCTGGACATGCTGTTCAGGTCGACGTTCATGCGGCCGTGAATGAAGGGCCCGGGGGGCACGTAGATCATGTTCGGCGGATGCTTGGCCCAGACGGCCTCGACTTCTTCGAGTGAAGGCATCGCATGCTTGTCTTTGACGACCTGGCGCAGGATGCTGTCGGCGACCTCGCCTTCTTTTTCGACGTCGCCTGGCGCAAACAACTGGTAGGCGATGACCGTGATGGCCAACACCAGCATGATCATCAATCCCCAGCCGATGGGGGTGATGAGCGGAGCCTTGACGTCGTCGCCAATGTCCCCCATCGCAGCTTCAGTGATCATGCGCTGCACGTCAGTGATGAAGTCGCGAGCCGATTGGTACCGGTCTTCGGGAGCGATGGCGAGCGCCAACTCGATGACGTTGTTCACTGCTTTGGGCAGGTCGGGACGCAGCATCGTGGGCAGCTGGAACGTGCCGATGGGGGCAGTACCGGTGAGCATCTCGTAGAAGATGACCGCAGCGGAATAGCCGTCACAGCGCGGCGAGGCATCGGGTTCAAAGCTCTTGAGCTCGGGGGCGAGGTACTGGGCCTCGCCGCGCGTGAACTCGTCTTCGGCGAGGGTGCCGGCGGGGACCAATTCCCAGAATCCGGAACCGATCACTTTGACCTGGGCGACAAAGGTCTGCTTGCGCGGGCCCGTGTAGCGGATGTTTACGAGTACATATTCAGGGCGCAGTGCCCTGAGAATGACTCCTCCCTCGTGCGCTGCGGACAGAGCTTCGAGGATTTGAATCGTGATCTGCGATGCTTCCTTAATTCCGAATTGCTTGCCGTTGACCTTGTACTCCTGAAGGATCTCTCGAAGGGTTTGGCCTTCGAAATCCTCCATTGTGTAGTAGGCAACGCCTTCGTGGTCCCCGAGCTCGCCGATCTTGATCAGATTGGCGTGCCCGAGTTCCTTGGCCTTCTTGAAGGCTGCAACGACGGCATCTTTCTGCTCGTGCCCGGCTATTTTCGGGCGAAGCAGAGTGAGGCGGACATATTTACCGGATTTGAGGTGCTTGACGCGGTAGGTCAGCCCAAGCGGACTCTCGTCCAGCAGATCGACGACCTCGTATTTCTTGGCGAGAATCTCGCCACGAGAGAAGTCGAGCTTCAGGTTCGACAACGACGGCTCCACACTGGCTAAAACGCTGCTTGTTACGGGGACAGCGGGTTCGCCGAGGACCCTACCATAGAGGACCCGCGTTTTGACCTCGAGTCAGTGCTATTCCGCCGACCGCCACGAAAAGAACGTGAAGACCCTCATTAAGCGCCGCCGCCAAGCGCGAATGTCGAGCAGTCCGGCGAAGAAGACGTGGATGCCCAATGCCCCGTACAGGCCCACCGCGCCGGCAAGCGAAGCCACGGCGAGCAAGACGAAGCCGACCGCCCATGCCGTCGTCGCTTGACTGGCTGCCATGAAGAAGCCGACGCCGATCAGCGTGACTGTGGACGCCATCAGTGCCAGCGAGACGCGCAGACCACCCATCCGGATCTCGTCGCGCATGTACTCCCACTGTTGCCGCGTCAGCTCAGCCTCGACATCGCGAACACCAAAGGTCAGGCGCCCCGCCTCGAGGTCCATGAACACCTGGCTGGCCTGGGTGGGCAGATCGCGCATGTGGCCTTGGGCCTGGAAGATCAGCTTTGCGGCGTCTCCGGCGACTCGCTCGACGCTGAACCGATTGCGCATCAGGCGCTCGGCATAGGGGCTGACTTCGGCGACAATGTCGATGCCGGGCAGCAAGTTGCGGCAGATGCCCTCGATCAACGCAACGGCACGGGACAGCACCGCGAACTCGGGGGGCAGGTCGATGCGGAACTCCCCCGCCATGTGCACCACTTCCATGAGTGTCGTGGGATTGGTGATGTCGTCCAGCGAAGCGCCCCAGTACTTGAGCATCATCTTTTCGCAGGCATCGCGAAAAGCGCGCAAGTCGATGCGCTCGGACGTCGCGCCGGCTCGGTACACGGTCATTGCGAACGTGTCTGCGTCTCGGAAGACCAGCGACGTGAAGGCCATGATGATGGTGTCTTGCTGTAAATTTTTGAGGAGAATATATAACCACTTGAA
>CAYYHT010000911.1:0-2880 GCA_964471355.1 uncultured Enterobacteriaceae bacterium | reverse complement strand
CGGCGCCATCGTTCAACCAAGATGTGAACGGCGGACAGGGCGGCGACACGCTGTGTCCGGTGCTGTTCAACAGCTGGACCGGAGGCGGCGAAGATGGCTTCGGCAACGCCGGCGGCTTCGGAGGCGGAGGCGGCACGCACTGCCTGTTCAGCAGCTGCAACTCGTGCAGCATCAGCTCGGCATGGGGTCCAGGAGAACCGGGGCGGGCCGGAAATGCAGGCACCCACGGCATCGGAGGCGCCGGCTGCGTGCCGTTCGACTTCACCACCTCGCCCGTGTTTCCTCCCAAAGCGGGAGACAGCGGCGCGACGGGCTTGAATGGCTCGGGTGGCGGTGGCGGCGGTGCCGGTGCCGGAGCAGAGGTCGCGCCCGCCTGCGGACCCCAGCAGGTCTCTGGTGGCACCGGCGGCGGCGGCGGCAGCGGCGGCTGCGGAGCGGGAGGCGGTGAGGCAGGCAGTGGCGGCGGAGGCTCCTTCAGCGTCTTCATGCACTTCAGCACGTCGACGCCCGCCTCGATGCCCATTCTGCAGGGCAATACCCTCGACGCCGGCCACGGTGGCGATGGCGGACGGGGCGGCAACGGTGGGGTCGGCGGAGACGGCGGCGTCGCCGGAATGGGTGGAGAGAGCTCGTCTGGTGCCCTGCGCTGGGCTGGACGCATCGGCGGAAACGGGGGCACTGGCGGCGACGGTGGCCACGGTGGCGGTGGCGGTGGCGGCTGCGGAGGACCGTCCTACTCGCTATTTGTCGCTGGTGCGATTCCCGGCTCTGGGTACGCCGCGAGCAACGTCATGAACATGGCAGGTGGTGGGCTCGGGGGGCTTGGCGGCTACGGTCCCGGCGGCACATCCGGGGCCGATGGTGGAGCCGGAAACGCCGCGCCCACCAACTTCTAGCGCCTGCCGAAATGCCCTTGCGCTGCCCGCTGAATGACGGTCAGCCGCTCGGTGAGGTCCGCGAGTCTGTCTGAGATGGAGCTGGCGAGTGCCGCGTGGATCAAGATGCCGATGTCTGGACGCGCCCGGCACAGGTCCTGAAAGCTCTCGCGCGACAACGAGAATGCCAGGCCGCCCTCAACCGCAGCGACAGTGGCCGACCGGGTCCACGGGCGGGTCAGGGCCATTTCGCCGAAGTTGCCTCCAGGCCCGACATCGGTCAGTCGCACGTCGCCCTTGCGAATCTCGACCCGCCCCTCGAGCAGCATGATGGCGGTGTGCCCCTCTTCGCCTTCGCGGGCCAGAACATCCCCCGCGCGGAACCGGATGGTGCGCATGTAGGGCACCACGTTGGTGAGGTCGACCTCACTCACCTCGGCGAACAGCGGAATGCTGCGCAGCCAGGCGAGCCGACGTCCAATCTGAGAAGACGATTCTCGGGCTCGCACCCGAGCGATGACGACACTGGTGTTGTCGTGCCCGCCGGCGTCGTTGGCCGCATCGACGAGGTCCTGCGCCGCCTCGGACAGATTGGTGTTTTCAAGAGCGCTCACGACCACCTGCTGTTCGACAAAGTCGTGAAGCCCATCGGTGCACAGCAGCAGCGTGTCCTCGCTTCCCAGCGGTACGAGTGCCACATCGGGATCGACCGGCCCAAATCCAAGCGCTTGAATCAGCTTGGGCGCGTGCTGGTTTCGCGATGCGTTTTCATGAGAGACGCCCTTCTTGCGCAGCATCTCGTACAGGCTGTGGTCGGTGGTCAGCTGGGTCAGGCGGCCCGCACGCAGCAGGTAAGCGCGGCTGTCCCCCACATGCGCGACGAACACCCCATCGGGCCCGGCGACGGCGATGACAAGCGTGCAGCCGATCTGCTTGCCGAGTCGCCTGCCCTCCTCCTCCACCGCATGTGCAGCGTCTTGGCAGATGGTCTCGAGGTAGCTGACCACTTCACTCGCGACGCACCGGGCGGCGATGTCGACAATCTCCTCGGCACGGTCCGCAACGGCAAGAACGGCGGTGGAAGACGCGACCTCGCCTGCATCGTGACCGCCCATGCCGTCGGACAGAATCAACAGGCCCGGACAGGTCAGCACCGCGTCCTCGTTGTTGGAGCGGGTCAGACCCGTGTCGGTGAGTGCGACTGCCTGGCCGAACTGGGTGACGGCGGGCCGGCCGCCGGTGCGACGCCTTGCCCGAGAACGCTGCGGCGCGGCCTCGGGCGGATTCACGGGCGCAGTACGCTGGCGCTTGACTCGCTCGGTGGACGGCAGTTGAAGGGTCACAGGGCTGGTGTTGGCGCGCGGCATGGGGGCTCCCTTGGGCCACCACAAATGCGGGCCCTCATTGACCGCTACGGAAAGCACATCGACATCGCGCCAAGAAAAGAAAAACAAACTGATTTGGCGTGGTCCTCCAGCGCCTTCCGTATGGGGCTGGTGAGTGATGCGACTCTCGCCTCGCCGCCACGATGGAAGATCCACATGTCCAAGTTCTATGTCACCCTTCTCGCCGTTTTGCCGCTCGTCACTCTGGTCGCCTGTGGCCAGCCCGATGAAATCGACGACGACCTGAACACCGATGAGACGCCGTACACCGGTGACGACACCGACGACTTCGAGGAGGTGGTGAACGAGGCACCGACGGTGCTGTACACGAGCCCTGAAGAAGGTGCGATTGGCGTGTTCACGGACGACACCATCGAGATTCGCTTCAGCGAGCCCATGGACCCCGCCACCGTCCGCGTCGGCACCCATGGCAACGACGATCTGCCCCTGACGTGGAACGCCACCCTCGATGCCATCACCATCGATGCAGACCTCGAGTACAGCAACGGGTACGGCAACCACCCCGAGCTCACCCCCGGCCGACGCTACGAATTCACCCTGCATGCCGGTGCGGCGGACCAAGAAGGCGAGTACGCCGAGCCGCTTGTCTGGAGCTTCGA
>CAYYHT010000910.1:0-2882 GCA_964471355.1 uncultured Enterobacteriaceae bacterium | reverse complement strand
GAGCGAGACCGTGGTATCCGCCGTCAAACGCCAGGACTCCACGGCGTCCGGTGGCCAACATTGCCGTCTTGACCGCGCAATCGACTGCATCGGAGCCGGAGAGTCCGAAAATGGTGACATCGAGCTCGCCGGGAGTGACCGCGGCGAGTCGCTCGAGCAAGTCGATGCGGGTGGTGTCGGGGAATGCGTCGCCCATGGCGTGCAGCAGCCGCTCGGTCTGGGCCTGGGCGGCTGCCACCACGCTCGGGTGCCGGTGCCCAATGAAGGCAACTCCGAAGCCGCTAGTCAGGTCGACGTAGACATTGCCGTCGGCGTCGCGAACGTTCGCCCCCAAGGCCTCTGCAAAGACGATGGGGTCGAAATCGGCCGCACCGATTCGCTGAGCTCGTCGATCTCGCCGGGCGGTCACAGCCGGGCATTCGTGGCGTGCAAGCCTGTCAATGCGATCCCGTGAAGCGGGGCCGGGTACGGGGGTTCGCAGCTGTGGCAGATCGGCACCGGTCATGTCCGGCTGAGTAGCCTGTCATCGGTTGTCTGGGCACCACAAAGCGCTTGACGGGTCCAATGGTAGGTGACCAACTTGAGCTAGGAGGTACGCGCATGGCGAGACTAGAGGGATTCCGTACGTTGCTTCTGGATTCTGGGTGTCGTCCCCTTCGAACGCTCTCGTGGCAGCGTGCGCTCACTCTCGACCTCCAAGACCGCGTCGATGTGCTCGAGTACTACGATGAGGTGGCGAGGACGACGAGCACCGCCTTCCAGCTGCCGGCAGTGATCCGACTGAGGCAGTACCTCCGCTTTCTGCGCTTTCGAGTGGCGTTTTCGCGGCGGAACGTGTTCTTGCGAGATGCGTACCAGTGTCAGTACTGCACGCGGCACCCGGCCGCTCGCAACCTGACCCTGGACCACGTGCTGCCCCGCAGCCGAGGTGGCCGCACAAGCTGGAGCAACATCGTGACAGCATGCGGATCGTGCAACCGCCGCAAGGGCAGCCGAACGCCTCGAGAGGCCAACATGCCGCTTCTCCGGGACCCGGTACAGCCTCGCACCCTGCCGACGCAGCGGGGGGTACGCAAGGTCGGGGACATTCCCGACGAGTGGCGCGAATACCTGCCTGCCGTCGGGGAGTAGCGGCTCGGACGTACCCTATTGGGCGGCGCTGAAGCGCTCCTCAAGCAGGGCCAGCAATTTGCGATGCATGCCGTTGAATCCACCGTTGGACAGTACGGCGATGACGTCGTGTGGCTGGGCACGAAGAGCGAGCGTCTGGGCAATTTGCTCGGCATCGGGCAGCGTGATGGCGTCAATGCCTCGCTCTGCAAGGTCCTCAGCGAGCCTGTTGGAGCTGAAGCGGCTCTGTTCGTCGATGCCAGACTGATCGTAGGGAGCGGCGACCACCACCTGATCCGCCGCGCTGAATGAGTCTGCGTAGGCCTGCTGGAAGATATTTCGCCGTGAGGTCGCTGAGCGCGGCTCCCACACAGCCCAGAGTCGACGGCCGCCAAAGCGCTGGCGAAGGGCCTTTAGGGTCAGGTCCACCGCGGTCGGATGGTGCGCAAAATCATCGATGACCGTCACGCCGCCCGGCTCTCCGATCACCTCTTGGCGTCGCTTGATGCCCTTGAATGTGCGGAATCCAACGGCGAGCTGCTCGGCGCTCAGTCCATTTCGAATGCCGGCGGCGGTCGCCGCGACCTGGTTGTACAGGTTGTGTTCACCAACCATGATGCTGGTGAAGGTGCCGACCGGGGTGCCCTGGCGCGTGACGGTGAAGGTCATTGTGCCGGCGTCGGTGTCCACAGAATCGACTCGTCCATCCCAGTCCTGCCCAGGTCCGTATTTCCAGACCTCGCACGCGGCATTGGAGGCCACGTCACGTGCTCCCTCATCGTCCCAGCGCACGATCAGGCAGCCATCCTCGGGCAGGATGTGCATCAGCTCGGTGAAGCTCTTTTTCACATGCTCAAGGTCGTTGTAGATGTCTGCGTGATCGAACTCGACGGACGTGAGAATGCAGGTCTTCGGCTTGTAGTGCAGGAACTTCGGTCGCTTGTCGAAGAAGGCGGTGTCGTACTCATCGCCCTCGATGACGAAGAAGCTGCCGCCACCGGCTCGTGCAGTCCGGTCGAAGTTCGTCGCCACCCCACCGATCAGAAATCCGGGGTCGGTTTGGGCCGCGTCAAAGAGCCATGCGGCGATGGAGGTCGTCGTGGTCTTGCCGTGTGTGCCGGCGCAGACGATGCTGTGGGCTTGCCCTAGGTAGAGCGCGCCCAGAAGTTGCGGCAGCGAGCAATAGGGAATGTCGGACTCGACCAGCGCCACTGCCTCGTCGTACACGGCGCGAATGACATTTCCGACCACCACCAGATCGGGTTTGTGGTCCAGATTGCTGGCGTTGTACCCCATCATGATCACGATTCCGAGGCCCGCGAGGTAGTCGGACATGGGGGGGTAGGCCCCAGTATCTGAGCCAGTCACCTGGTAGCCCGCGTCAGACAGCATGCCTGCCAGCGCGCCCATAGCGGTTCCGCAGATGCCCATGATGTGGATGGTCTTGAGATCAGAAGGCAGGGTGCCTTGCAGCAGTGGCATGTGGACTCCGGGAGGAGGGCTAGGCGGGACCTGGATTCTATGCGTTTCGGTAGCGATAGACCGCGGTGACCATGCGGAAGCCCGCCCGCACGGTTCCAATCACCGAGCCGGAGATCTTGCTCCGGCCGCCAGCACGTGCGCGGTATGGCATCGGGATCTCAAGCACCCTCAGTTCGAGTTGGGCCGCCTTCATGGCCATCTCCACATTCCACCCCCATGTGGGGTCGCGCATGTCCATGGCGGCGAGACTCGACCAACGAATGGCACGAAAGGGCCCCATGTCGTTGTAC
>CAYYHT010000909.1:0-2886 GCA_964471355.1 uncultured Enterobacteriaceae bacterium | reverse complement strand
ACGCCGTTCCGCACAACGGCGAAAAGACCCGGCATCGCCCGCTGTGGCCTCACCGGGCGGGATTCGCCGGCTCTCGTTCGCTGAGCGTTTGGTGCAGGGGTGTAGAGCCATGCGTGCGTCTATTTCGCTTCTTCTTGTACTGGTCTCGGGCCTGCGATCCACGTATCTCCGGTCTCATCTGTCGCGCATCGGAGCAAACAGGACTGTGCTGTACCGCCAAAAGATCCGACACCTATTGTGGAGAACACACACCCTTGCACCAACGAGTCCGCTGGTACCACCTCTACTTTGGCCTCGCGCTGCTCGACCTCGCGACCGTCTGCGTGAGCTTTGCGCTGTCCCACGCCCTCGTAGGCGTCCAGCTAGAGTCCATCGACACCGCCTTCGAGGTCGGGAAGCTGCGGGCGCTCGCGAGCGCAGCCAACGCGCCGGGCAACGACGTCTTCGACACACGGGAGCCAGCGGCAGAACGGGCCAAACTGCAACAGATACTACCGGAATTCTCGGCACAGCTCTTGGTCCTTTCCGCGCGACCCCACGTGCCTGCGGACGATGTGCGGACCGTTGGCGAGCGCTGGAACGAGGTGATCGCCCACTCCGAGCGTATCTTCACGTATTTTGAGACCGGCCGCGGCGACCAAGCCGGTCAGTTCATGGCGACCATGGACCGCAGCAATGGCGAACTGAGTCAGGCCCTGTCCCGACTCGAGGCTCACCTGCACTCCGAGCAGCTCGCCGTCGCCCACTCCATGCAACAGGTCGAGTACGCTATCGCCGTGCTAGTCCTGCTGATGCTGTTGGGCGCCACGTACTACGGCCGACACATCGCCGCCCAGGTGCGAGCCATGGACGCCGCACGGGAGGAGGCGCTGGCCGCCGCAGAGTCCGCCCGCGAGGCCGCACTTCTGAGCGTGCAAGCAAAGGCCCAGTTCCTCGCCAACATGAGCCATGAGATCCGAACGCCCATGAACGGGGTGGTTGGACTCGCCGATCTCATGCTGCGCACGGACCTCAACGATGAACAGCGGGACTACGCGCAGACCATGCAGCGGTCCAGCCAAGCGCTTCTGGGCATCATCAACGAGATCCTGGACTTCTCGAAGATTGAGGCTGGCAAGCTTGACCTCGAACGGACACCCTTCGCCCTCGACGAGATCGTCGACGACGTGGTTCAACTCTTCGTGGAGCCAGCAGCGGCGAAGGACCTGTTGCTCGCGAGCTCACTCGGTCCCGACGTGCCTATACACGTTGTTGGCGACGCCGTGCGGTTCCGACAGGTGCTCACCAACCTACTGAGTAATGCGATCAAGTTCACGTCTCAGGGCGAGGTTCTGGTCACTGCCCGCGGTCCCGACGACGACGGACGAGTGGTGTTCGAGGTGACCGACAGCGGCGTGGGTATCTCGGCAGAGGCCCAAACAGGCCTGTTCCAGCCCTTCGTCCAAGCCGACGTCACCATCACACGTCGCTTTGGTGGCACCGGGCTGGGGCTGGCCATCAGCAAGCGCATCGTCGAGCAGATGGGCGGCTCCATCGACGTGACGAGCACGCCTGGCGAGGGCAGCGTGTTCCGTTTCTCCATGGTGCTCCCCCCCACCCAGACCGGCACGGAGGCGAGAGACGAGCTCGCCGACCACAGGGTGCTGGTCATCGCCACCCACCCCGCGGTAGCCAATGAGGTAGCTGGCGCGGTTCGCCGAAGCGGTGGAGATGCCATGGTCGCTGCCAATGTGGACGCTGCGCGGGCGCTCACCCGACCAACAGCCGCAACCGGCTGGGTCCCCGATCTCGTCATCGACACCACCGCCTCCCTGTCCGACACCATCGACGGCTGCCCCGTGCTACCGGCGGGGACCCGCGCACCGCTCGCACTGCCGGCCCGACGAACGACCCTCGTCCGTGCGTCCCTCGCTCGTCTTGGCCTACGGCGTGCACCAACCGCGTCAGCGGTCGAACCAACTGGGCTCCTTCGGCCCGGGGCTCCCCCGCTCCGGGTCCTCGTGGCAGAGGACCACCCGGTCAACCAGATGGTCGTGCGCCACATGCTCGAGACCCTCGGCTGCAACATCAGCTTGGTTGCCAACGGAAAGCTCGCGCTCGACGCCCTGCGCAGCCAGCGCTTCGACCTCGTGCTCATGGACGTTCAGATGCCCGTCATGGACGGCCTGCAGGCGACCCGTCTCTGGCGCGCCAAGGAAGAAGAGCCGCGCACTCCCATCCTCGCACTCACCGCCAGCGTCGTCGGCGATGTGGCGGATGCATGTCTGGCCGCCGGAATGGACGCGCATCTGAGCAAACCTTTGCGTCTCAGTGACCTGCGGGCCGCGTGCGAGCGATGGGCAAGCTCGCACCCGGAGCGCCGGGACGCCGCGCTCCGAGCCGGGCCCGAAGTGCTCGGATGAGCGCCTTGCTGGGCACGCATCCCATGTTCAAGCAGTCGTAGCTGAGATACAGCGCCGTGTGGAAGTTGCCCTCGTCGTCCTGGGTGATGAGTGGATTCCAGCTGCCGCTGTTCAAGTACCGCTTGCCTCCTCCCAGATCGACATCCATCGCTCGGTGGGTGTGCCCTGCCACGATGACTGTGGCGTCGGAGCTCTCGAGATAAGCGGCGACTTCACTCGTCAGCGTGCATGAATAGCAGGTGTGGTCCAGGATGCCCTTCAGCTTGGGAAAGCTGATCCGCTGATCTGCACGAGGATGAAAGCGGTATCGGAGCACAAAGCGCAGAAAGTAGGCGGCGACCCAGGCCGCATCGGTCGGTCGATGTTGCACTGCCCAGCGAAGATAGGCACCTCGTCCGGCTGTAGGGCCGAGGTGCCTCGGGTGAACGTGCCGCAGCGTGGGTTCAGGTATGCGCGAATCTCCTCGACCGACATCCCCAGGTTG
>CAYYHT010000908.1:0-2890 GCA_964471355.1 uncultured Enterobacteriaceae bacterium | reverse complement strand
GTGGCTGGCAATGGGCTGTTCCCCTGGAACCCCAGCACCTTCCACCCCGCCGGCTACGTCGACCTCGCTCCCCACTCTCCCGCGGCTGTTCCGGCCAAGGAATGGTGGTTTGGCCTTCCGTTCTGGATGGGCCGCCAAGCGCTGGGCATGGGCGTCCTCATCGGACTGTCGATGGCCTACCTGCGCTCGTCCCTGCGTCCCGACATGATCAAGGCCGCCGAGCACCTCAAGGGCACCAACCCCTCCTGGAAGCCGCCGTCTTGGTGGGCTCAGTTCACTGGTGGCGCCGCCGACCTCGACACCGAGGTCCGCAAAGGCGAAGACCAGCGCGACCTGTTCGGCGCACTGATCTCCATCGTCTACCCGTTCGTGTTCAGCCTGCTCACCTTCGACCTCATCATGAGCTTGGCACCATGGTGGTTCGCCAACATGTTCGGCGCATGGTTCATGGTCAGCAGCTTCTGGCTGGCCCTGTGCACGGTCGGCGTCGTCAGCTTCCTGGCCCGTGACTGGCTCGGCATCACGCCGTTCGTCACTCGCCATGTCAGCCACGACATCGGCAAGCTTGTCCTGGCTCTGTCCATGTTCTGGGCCTACACAACCTACGCGCAGATTCTGCCGATCTGGTACGCAAATATGCCGGAAGAAACCGACTTCCTGCTCATTCGCATGTACCTGCCGCAGTGGTCATGGATGGCACGTACGGTCGCCGTGCTGTGCTTCATCACGCCCTTCACAGCGATGCTGTCTCGCGGCCTCAAGAAGATGAAGTGGCCATTCATCAGCATCCTGTCGCTGGTGATGATTGGCCTATTCTTCGAGCGCACCCTTCAGGTCATGCCGTCGGTCCACATGGGCGATGAGTTCCCGGTCGTGGACTTCCTCATCGTGAACCTCGGCCTGCTTGCCGGCATGCTCGGCATCTTGGCCAGCATCTCGGTTCGCGTGCTCGCATCGGTCCCGCCGATGCCCATCAGTGACCCGCACCTCGCGGTCCACCCCTGGGACGAGCACGTGCACAGCCTGGACGGCGCCCACCACTAGGACGCTACGAAAGCAGTCCCAGCAGGGTCGAGTCCACCTCGCCCCTTCGAGCAATTGACTCGAAGGTGCCCGGTGACTCGGCCCCTCTCATTTCTACGCACATCTGCCTGGCGGTCAGCCGCACGACGAGTGCCTTTGGCGCCAGCTGCTGTGTCAGCTCTTCTGCGAGCTGCTCGGCAAGGCGTTCCTGCAGCTGGGGCTGCCGGGCGAAGTGGCGCAAGACCCGAGGGATGCCCCCCAACCCCGCGACGACATCAGACGGCTCATAGACAACGGTCACCGTGCCAAAGAAGGGCAACAGGTGGTGGGCGCACAGGCTGTAGAACGGCAAGTCACGCAGGACCACTGGCCCCGAGGTAGCCACCGGAAAGGTGCTGAGAGCGGGTATTTCGCCTGTGGGAGCGAACTCGGCGAGCATTGACGTAAAGCGCTCGGGGGTCTGTGCCATCTCGGGATCGCCCGTCATGCCCAGTTGATCGAGCAGCTCGGCGAACAACTCTTCTGAACCGCTCATGCTCCCAGCTCCACGCCGACGGCCATTGCAGTGCGAACGAGCTCTCCGTTCGGGTCGACCAAGCGGTAGGTCGAGGTCGCCTCACCAATCGGCACGCCGCCCACAGAGCCATCTCGCAGGCGAACCATCTCGCCCCAGCGGTCGTCCTGAACCAGGTCCACCGCCGCCACCCCAAATCGAGTGGCCAGCAGGCGGTCAAAGGGCACCGGACTGCCTCCGCGCTGCAGGTGCCCCAAGACGCACAGACGCATCTCGTGCTCGATGCGCCCGTCAAGCTGCGCCATGGCGATGGCTCCGGCACCGCCTCCGCGCTTGAGGCGCCCCTTGCGCTGCTCATGGGGAATGGGGGCTCCCGCCTTGTCGCAGGGCAAAGCCCCCTCGGCCACAACGACGACCGAGAACAATCGGCCGCGCGCCTGCCGCCGTCGGATCTTGCCGGCAACCTTGTCCGCATCGTAGGGAATCTCCGGAACCAAGATGACGTCAGCGCCACCAGAAATGCCGGCAGACAGCGCAATATGACCCGCATCGCGCCCCATTACCTCCAGGAACAAGACACGCTCATGGGACTCAGCCGTCGTTCTCAGGCGGTCGAGAGCCTCGGACGCTACGGCGACAGCACTGTGGAAGCCGAATGTGTAGTCGGTCGCCGACAGGTCGTTGTCGATCGTCTTGGGCACGCCCACAACCGGAATGCCGCGCTCGACCATGAGGCGCAGACTAATGGCCTGGGTTCCGTCGCCGCCGATGCAGACCAGCCCCTCCAGCCCCTCTGCGCGCACCGCTTCGGCGAGCTCCGCCGATCGGTCCACGACGCTCCCATCCGAGCTGCGCCAGTTGAAGGGATCGCCCCGATTGGTGGTCCCCAACACCGTGCCGCCCGCAGCGAGCAATCCCTTGCAGTCCAGCGGAGTCAGGTTCCGCAGGCGGCGAGGTCGATCCAGGAGTCCATTGAATGAGTCTGCGACACCCACGACCTCCCAGCCGAGCTGCCCCGAAGCCCGCTTGACGAACGCGCGAATCACGGCGTTCAACCCTGGAGCATCGCCGCCACCGGTGAGAATTCCGACGCGCCTAGTCACTGTGGTTCCCCCCCAGAATGCAGGCAGCGTACCCCACGGGCCTTTGCATTTTTGGTGGGAGGCGGTAGGTTTGTAGAAGGATCGGCGGGGCAAAGGAGCCCACCACGCGCTTCTTCATCACCATTGTCATCGCAGCCGCGCTGCTAGCAGGCTGCACCAAGACCGTTCAAGTGAACGTGCCTGCACACCCAGCTGTGGCTGTGGGAGTGGATCGTTTTGCTGTTCTGGCGACAGATCGTGGGTGCCAATG
>CAYYHT010000907.1:0-2902 GCA_964471355.1 uncultured Enterobacteriaceae bacterium | reverse complement strand
GCGGCGGCGGAAACAGCGGCGGCGGCGGCGGCGGAAACAGCGGCGGCGGCGGCGGTCAGCCAGACGACGACATTCCGTTCTAGGCACATTGCTCGCGACGGCTCGTTGAGCCAGCCGCACGCGGCTGATAGGCTTCGGGCATGTTCGAGGAGGTCGGCCAAGCGGGCGAAGAGTCCGACGGTCCCAAGGTTGGCGACGTCGTCCGTGCCGTGTTGCGCTCTCCGTTGACGCAGGGTCTTGTGGGCCTAGTGGCGGCGGGATCGATCATGTCAGCGATCTACGGCACGTGGATCTACCGGCTCGCCTTGTCCCCTGAATGCGCCGAGGTCCAAAAGGTCGACCTGAGCATGGACGAGATTATCGCTCTCAAGCGGCGGCGTGAGCGGTATCAGCGCAACCCTCTGCCCGACGCCCACCTCGAGCTGACGGGCAGCGAGCTTTCCTTCTTGCTGCGCAACAAGGCCTACGCGTTCAAGATCTATCTGGAGCTCTTCGACAATGAAGTGACGGTGCGCGGATCACTGCCGCGGGAGCAGGGGGGGTGCTACAACCTCGCGTTCCATGGCCGAATGACTGTTGTGCAAGGCGTGGCCCGCATGCATCCGAACAGCCTTGTGATTGGCGAGGCGGATCTGACGAGCTGGGCCAACTGGTACACCGGGGACGAGGGCATCTTGCTGTTCTCCAAGGACATGCCCGACCCGCGAAGCGCTGATCTGTTGGCCAACATCACCTCGATGCGAATTGAAGCCGGCATGGCCATCGTTCAGGTTCGAGACAGGTACCAGCCGTTTTGAGAGCTGCTCTGCTGGCGCTTGTTGTGTGCCTTTGGACAGGCTGCGCCTACCGCGTGGCGCTCGAATCCGATCCCCCAGGTGCCACGGTCACCTTGCCAAGCGGATAGTCCTTCTCAACCGCCTTGAGCTCGACAAGCGGAGAGCGCGTGGTGACCCCGGACACCGTAAAGCTGCGATACCGCACGATCTCCGGCCCCCAAACGGTGCTGGTGACCTACCCAGGCATGCGCACCATGGAGGTGAATGTGCGAAAGACGGCGATGCCTCCATTCGGGTTTCAGTACATCACAGACCCCGTGTTTCGGCCTGGCGTCGCCTTCGGCAAGAAGCCACGGTCCGAGATTCGCTTCATGATGGTGCGTGAACACGGGGCCGCGGGCAGCTGGAATGTCGACGAGCAGATCGAGTAGTCGTTGCTCAGCTGCGTGCTGCGGCCACCAAGGCCTCGTACAGGCGGATGTCCCCGAGCGCTTCGGGGTGCCATTGCACACCCACAGCGAACACATTTGGCTCGGGGGAAGCGATGACTTCGATGACTCCGTCCGGCTCGGACCATCCCGCTGCAATCAATGAGTTGCCCGGCGCTTTGACTGCCTGATGATGGGTGCTGTTGACGTCCACCCGGTCCCCCATCCACTGGGTGACGGGGGTCGCGAGCCTCACACCATGAGCTGTGGTCGCGTCGTCGGTGGCCTGCTCGTGGTTGATGATCTCGGTCGAAAGGTGCTGAATTAGGCTGCCGCCAGTGGCGACGCATAGCGCTTGGAGGCCGCCGCAGATGCCCAGCACCGGAACCCTCTTGCGAACGGCCGCTTCGGCCAACGCCAGCTCAAGATTGGTGCGGGCCGGCTCGATCCGGTCCAGGCGGCCCTCGACCTCCTCTCCATACAGCGACGGATGGATGTCGAAGTCCCCGCCAGTCAACAGCAGGCCATCGGCGATCGCGAGGAGTTGGTCCACATCGGCTTCGCCGGGAGGGATGACCAGAGGTACGCCTCCGGCCGCGCGCACCGCGTCGGTGTAGAACTCCTTGACCCAAACCTCCGGACGCTTTGGGCGAACCCGCGGCACGTCCTTGAAGCCCGTCGGGGCACGTCGATCGGCAGTCACCAAAATCACGGGGGGAGGTAGCATGCATGCATGCTGCCACGCCTCGACCTAGCCCGGCTGCCCACGCCCATCGAACCCATGGCTCGCTTGTCCGAGCGACTGGGCTGCGAAGTGTGGATCAAGCGGGACGACCTCACTGGCTTCGGGCTGTCCGGCAACAAGGTCAGAAAGCTGGAGCTACTGCTCGCCGAAGCGGTCGAGAGCGGGGCGGACACTGTGCTGACCTGCGGCGGCATGCAGTCCAACCACTGTCGGGCCACCGCTCTTGCTGCCCGTCGGCTGGGCCTGCGACCGGTGCTATTGCTTCGAGGGCCGCCACCCGCAGTGCCTGATGGGAATCTGTTGATCGATCGTCTTTTGGGCGCCGATCTGCGTACATGTACAGCAGAGGAGTACCGAGACTCCCGTGACGAAATTCTGGCTGGGCTGGCGGCGGAACAAGTCGCCCAAGGCCGCGTGCCCTACGTCATTCCTGAGGGTGGCAGCAACGCGCTGGGCTCGATGGCCTTTGTAGCAGCCGCCCACGAGCTGGCATCGCAGACCACCGATGACTTCGACGCGATCGTGGTGGCTGTGGGATCCGGAGGGACGCTTGCTGGGCTCGTCTTGGGGCCTACACCCGGCTCTGTGGTCGGCATTCCAGTGTGTGATGACCGAGCCACATTTGTTCAGAGGGTCGCGCAGATTGCACCCGCTGCACAGCGGCTCGGCGCCCCTCCACTGGGGGACTACGGCGACGGATGGTCGGTGGTCGAGGGCTACCAAGGTCGAGGCTATGGGCTGGCGGATCGTGCGCTGTGGGCGCTCATTGCCCGCGTGGCGCGCGAAGACGGTGTGCTGCTCGATCCGACCTATACCGGCAAAGCAATGGCGGGCCTCGTGGGCGAGGGCCCCCAGCAGCGACATGGAAAACTCGTCGCAGATATGGGCCGAGTCCACCATCACCAGCACCGGTCGCTTCTGGCTGACCCTGAGCATCCATTCGGTCAGGGCTT
>CAYYHT010000906.1:0-2910 GCA_964471355.1 uncultured Enterobacteriaceae bacterium | reverse complement strand
CGACCACGGACACCATGTCGTGCAAGGCGGGCTCATCAGCGGACGATGACGGTGATTCCGTCAGCTACGACTACAAGTGGACGGTCTCGGGACGCACGGTCGGGGACGGCACGCGCACTCTGTCGGGCGAGAGCTTCAGCAAGAGCGCCAGCATCGTCTGCACGGTCACTCCAAAGGACAACGAGGGCAGCGGTCGCTCGGTGGCGTCCAAGAGCGTGCGTGTGGCCAATGCGCCTCCCACACTCTCCAGTGTGGCGCTCGAGCCGAAAGATGCGCGCGCCAATACCACCGTGAAGTGTGTGCCCGGCGAGTCCGCTGATGACGACAACGATCGCGTCTACTACTCCTACAAGTGGACCGTCGACGGCGATGCGGTCAGCGGCACAAGCAGCACCCTGTCTTCGTCCTACTTCAAGCGCGACCAGACCGTCGTGTGCGAGGCGACGCCCAAGGATGGCGCGTCCGACGGCTCGCCCAAGAAGTCGCGTGGACTCAGCATTCAGAACACGCCGCCAGTGCTGTCCTCTGCATCCCTCGGGCCGCGGGTTGCCTACACGAGCACGCCGCTTGTGTGCGAGCCCGGCCGGTCCAGTGACGTCGACAAGGATGACATCAGCTTCATCTACGCCTGGGAAGTCGACGGCAAAGCGGTCAGCTCCAACAGCAAAGAGCTGTCGCCGAGCAACTTCAAGAAGGGCCAGCAGGTGCGCTGCCTCGCCAAGCCAAGCGATGGCACCGACAGTGGCAAGGCAGTCGAGACCAACGCAATCTCCATCGTGAACTCGCCCCCCGAGATCGACCGGGTGACCTTGTCGCCCGCCGATGTGTTCACCGAGGACACCATCACCGCGTCGGCCAAGGCTCACGATGTCGATGGCGACCCGGTCACGTTGACCTACACCTGGAGGGTGAACGGCGTCGAGGTGCGCGACCTGAAGAGCAAGCGCCTGTCGGGCAAAGACCACTTCAATCGCGACGACAAGGTCACTGTCCAGGTGCGTGCCAACGACACCTTCGTCGACGGCGCGTCCAAAACCAGCGACGTGACGCTCATCAAGAACACGCCGCCCACCAGCGTCAACGTGTTCACGGCCGACCCCGAGGGCGGCTACGTCGACCTGCGCTGCTTGGTGGTTGGCGAGAGCTCCGACCTCGACGGCGACGTCGTGAACTACAACTTCCAGTTCCTGGTCGATGGCAAGCCCTACACCGGCGCTACCCAGACCAGCGCTCGCCCCGGCGACTCGGTGCCCATGAGCGCCCTCAAGCTCGACCAGCGGTGGACCTGCAAGGCCACGCCCACGGACGGAACCGATGTGGGGCCGCTCTCGGATTGGTCTGTCACCGTCATTCCCGGGGTCGCGGGAGGCGGCTCGAGTCATGGCTGCGCGCTGTCGACGCTCGGCCAGATCTCTTGCTGGGGCCTCGATGACTACAAGGTCGCGACTCCTCCCGACCACGCGGCATTCCGTCGCTTGGCAGTCGGTGGCTGGCACAACTGCGGAATCACCAGTGACGACGGCTCGCTGTTCTGCTGGGGACACCGCACCTATGGCCAGGACAAGCCGCCCAAGGGCAACTGGAAAGAGGTCGCCTCGGGCATGTGGCACAGCTGCGCGCTGGACTTCGACGGCAACGTCAAGTGCTGGGGCCAGAGCGCCGAAGGGCGTCTGGACGTCCCGGCTGGCACCCAGTTCACCTCCATCGACGCGGGCGGCCAGCACAGTTGCGGCGTCACGACCTCGGGCACGGTCAAGTGCTGGGGCTTCAACGAATATGGCCAGGTCGATGCTCCCAGCGGCACCTTTGTCGAAGTGGTCACCGGCGAGAACCACAGCTGTGCTCGAAAGACGGACGGCAGTGTGCTGTGCTGGGGCTCGGACGACTCGGGACAGGCCCAGGCGCCGGCGACGCGGTTTGTCAGCCTGGCTGCTGGCTCGCGGCACACATGCGGAGTGACCACCGGCAACAAGCCAGAGTGCTGGGGCTTGAACAACTACGAGCAGCTCACGCCGCCCGAGGGCAACTTCCGTACAGTGGGCAAGGGCATCGGTCACGTCTGTGGCGTCGACGGCGATGGCTCGGTGCGCTGCTGGGGCAAGAACAATCACCAGCAGGCCGAGCCGCCCGATCGCCTCGTCAAGCAGCCTGAAGCGGCGCTCGCAGCCCCGGGTGAGGGCGGCGAAGGCGGATGATTGCTTGGTGCGTGCGCTTCGCCATCGAAGCGATGTTCCCCCCAATCGACGGACTGCCTGGCGTTGCGGACGCCGGCAGCGCCGAGTTCGTGCCCAAGCTGCTCTCCGAAGCCAGCTGGCTGTTCTGGGTGGGGGTCGTTGCTTCCAGCATTGCGTTCATCTTGCTGCCGGTGCTGACGATCTACTGGCCTGTGCCCGCCGTGTTCCTCTCTGCAGACCGCCTTGATGACCACGCCGACCGGTGGGCGACGCATCCGCTCTACCTGATTCGGCAGAGCGGCTTTCTGATCAAGCTGGCGGCGGGCTTGTGCTGGGGCCTTGACCCCGCCGTGCGCCAACACTTTGCCATGGCTCCATTCCCACCAGACCCCGGCACCTGGCGGACCTCATGAGCCACTACGCATTCCGCGAGCGAGGCGACCCCCTGACCCTCGAGGTCGACTATGTCATCGTGGGCAGCGGCGCCGGCGGGGCCACCATTGCGGCTTCGCTTGCCCGGCATGGCGAGCAAGTAGCCGTCGTCGAGGCCGGACCGTGGCGTGAACCCAAAGATTACCCGTCCAGTAGCTACGGTGGACTGCGCGACCTCATGCCCGACATGGGGGCACAAGTGGCCACCGGCCGGGCACTGTGGCCCATCGTTCAGGGGCGTGGCGTCGGAGGAACCACCGTCGTCAACTCGGCCATCTGCGTGCGCACGCCAGCTGATGTGTTC
>CAYYHT010000905.1:0-2913 GCA_964471355.1 uncultured Enterobacteriaceae bacterium | reverse complement strand
GGCTGCGGGTCAGTTGGCCGAAGTTGACGTCGTTGCCGATGTCCATGCGCGTCGCCGCAACTGGCTCGGTTCGGTCTCGTCCCCGCATCACCAGTGGAATCCACCGCTCGATCTGCTGGGCGTCCTCGGTGTAGGCCATGCCGCGGAACAGGGGAGAGGCCTGCATCGCCTCGTACCGGGTCTTGAGGAAAGCCACGTTGTCGGCTCCCCACACAAAGCTCATGTGAGGAATGGAGCGAATGAACTGCTTGGGCTCGGGCAGGTCGCCGCGTTGCACCAGGGCGCCCCAGAACTGCTTGGACAGCTCGAACTGTTCGGCGATGCGGATGGCCTTGGTGACATCCACCGAGCCGTCTTGGGCTGCCGGGGTGTAGTTCAGCTCGCAGAAGGCGGAGTGTCCGGTACCGGCGTTGTTCCAGGCGTCGCTGCTCTCGGCGGCGGCCTGGTCCAGGCGCTCGAAGATCTGGATGGTGAGCGTCGGATCGAGCTTGCGCAGCAGGGTGCCCAGGGTCGCGCTCATGATGCCGGCACCGACCAGCACGATGTCTGCAGTCATTCGGGGCTACTTCAGAGCCGTGCGGGCCTCGGCGACAGTGGCTTCGAGACCCGAGGTCTGGAACCAGCGCACGATGAAGCCGGGGACGCGTCCGCCCGGGTCATAGGACAGCTCGTGCACAACCGTGATGCCGCTGCCTTCGGCCTTGGCCTCCCAGTAGCCGGTGCTGCGTGGGCACTCGACGTTGCCGCTCTTGACCGTCAGGCTCTCGCCATCGGCGCGCTTCCAGGAGTAGCGCTCCATTCCGTCGACCGTCTCGTGCTGCATCCAGATCATGATCTCGCGATCCGCGATGCCGCTGGTGCTGTGTCGCTGGTAGACCAGCGCCTTGTCCCCGGCCTTCTTGACGTTGGACTCGGCGACGGTGCTGAACATCGTGGCGTGTCCGGCCCAGTCCCCCATCTTGGCCTTGAAGGTGTCCAGCTTCACGTCGGGCCAGACGCACTCAGCGCGCATGGACTTGACGCCCTGAGCGTCGGCGGGGCCCAGATACAGGGTGCATCCGTTCGTGTCGCTCTTGGAGACGGTGTAGCCGGGAGGAGCCGCCAGAGCGGAGGACAGGACGAGGAGTGCGAGTGTGGTCATGGCGCGATGATGACACGCGCGGAGGCAGTTTGCTTCCGGTGGCGGCTCAGCGTGCCCAGAACCGGAATCGGTACAGGTTGGTGGCTTGGTTTGCCGCGCAGTTTGTGCCGCCAGCACCGTTGCCTTGGATGTTCTTCCAGTTCGAGTAGTACAGCTCGAGGTTGTCGTCGCCCCAGGTGAAGTTGGATGCCGACGTCGCAAAGGCGTCCATGTCACAGCCATCGGTGTGCCCGCCCAAGCCGGGGTTGGACTGATCTCCCGCGCCTTGGTTTACGTTGACGATGCCCCACCAGCTGCCAGAGCCCGAGGTGCATGCCCAGGTACACCGATCGGCGAATACGATGGTCTGGTAGTTGAAGGAGCCTGTGGCCAGGGTCGTGTTTGAGACCACGGTCACCGGCTGATTGGCGACGGTCGCGTGGGTGGTGGCGAAGGCTTGGGTCGGGATGTTGGTCCACAGGTGGCGGTAGGTGCTGCCGCCGTCGATGGACACTTCCCACTTCCACTCGCTGGCGGCCGGCGGAATGAACCACGACGTCATGTGGATGCCGAAATCGACTGGGCTGGTCGGCAGCATGTTGACCATGTGATCTGGCGTGAAGTGGGCGTTGTCACGGGTATAGGCGAGCTGCCATCCGCCTCCGTCCGTGTTCATGTCGCACTGAACCTCGAACGCGTCGGTGGTGTCGCCATCGCCATCGGGGTCGACCCAGTACAGGCCATCGGCAGTGCCCGGGTAGTCCGCGAGCAATGTCGCGCAGTCGATGGCCGCTCCAGCCTGACTCGTGCCGTCGCTGCACATTGTCGTGCAGGTCGGGTCGGTGTCGTTCACGTCCGTCCCCCCCGCTGCGACCGCGTCGTCCCCATCTCCGTCCTGGTCATCGTCGCTGCCGCCGTCGCAGTCCTGGTCGGTTCCGTCGTACCAAATCTCGGTGGCGCTGGGATTGATGGTCGCATCGCCGTCTTCGCAGTCGTTCTCGCAGATTCGGTAGCCATCGTCATCGCCGTCGGCTTCGTCGGCGTCGGGGCTTCCGGTGCAGTCGTCGTCGATGCCGTTGCACGCCTCGGTCGCGCCCGGATTGACCAAGCCGTCGAGGTCGTCACAGTCGTCTGCAGCAGCCACAAATCCGCTGGGCTGGGCGCACGCAGAGACGGTGATGTTGCTGGCCCCGTAGCTGTCGCTGTCGTAGTCGACGTACCAGGTCTTGTTGAAGCCCTCGTCGATCTGGCCGTCGCAGTTGTTGTCGAGGTCGTCGCACGCTTCGGTGCCGCCTGGATGCGCGGCGTCCGAGTCGTCGTCGCAGTCGTTGCTGTTGTCTGCAAAGCCGAGGGGCTGGTCGCAAGACATGACCGCAATGGCCGGGTCGCCGTAGCTGTCGCTGTCTCCGTCGCCGTACCAAGTGCTCTGGTCGGTGGCGTCGCCGTCCACATCGCCGTCGCAGTCGTTGTCATAGTCGTCGCAGACCTCGACGCCACCAGGATGCGCCAGGTCACTGCTGTCGTTGCAGTCCTGGGCGTCGTTCACGTAGCCAGTCGGCTGATCACAGGCGCTGACGGACTGCAGGGGGTCGCCATAGCCATCGGCATCGTCGTCGGCGTACCAAGCGGTCTCGCCCTCGGATCCCGCCTCGTCGGCGGTGCCATCGCAGTCGTTGTCTACCCCGTCGCACTGCTCACTGGCGCCCGTGTTGATGGCGGTGGCCGTGTCGTCGCAGTCCTGGCAGGCGGGGTGGCCGTCGCCATCTGCGTCGGCGTAGCCGACCGAGCCATCG
>CAYYHT010000904.1:0-2916 GCA_964471355.1 uncultured Enterobacteriaceae bacterium | reverse complement strand
TGAACCTGGGACCGCCGGATTAGAAATGCAGTGGTGGGTATGGCTCACGTGTGCGTGGTGGCCGATTGTGACCCCTATTGCAGTTGAGTTGCGTCAGTGTTGCGTGGACGGATCACCCTGCTGGAGGGGTTGGGCTAGAGTTCTAGAGCGTCAACCGCCGAGTGTCCGGATTCCGTGCCACGGCCGGCGTAAAACGGAAGTTCCAAAGGTTTTCTTTGGCGCCGTCCTGGTCAATCTGAGAGTGAGGAGAGCGCTCTAATAAACTTCGGGTCGTTGCGAATCAAGGTGCGAGGAATTGCGAACATGCTGTCGCCGGATCGCGCAACACGTGGCGTGATCGTCACCGCACCAAGGTAGCCGGACTTACGCACTCGATTGGCGGTGACGTCGTCCCAGGCACCATCGGGATAGGCGAACGTACGGGGCACCATTCCCAAGATCGCCGCGATGCGAGCCCGGGATACAGCCAACTCCCGTCGTTGCGCTTCGCCAGCCAATCCAACCATGATGGGATGGGACACTGAGTGGCTTCCGATGGACCAGCCTCGCTGGGAAAGATCGAGAATATCGGCGGCGTCCAAGTAGAAGCGACAGCCGGGTCCTGTCGAGTCCGCATCCAGCTCGGCTGCTAGTCGGCTGAGGGCAACCTCTTGGTCACTCGGTGAGGAATGCAGGAACCGCCGTTTCTCAGGGCCGTCGATGAAACGATGAAGGGATTCAGTCTGGTCTAGGTCGAACTCCAGCGGCTCAGGCCCGCGCAGCGTTCCGCGCCTTCGCTTCGCCGTGTTCAGCGTGGCGTACCAGCGATCGGCGGGGAGGGCGGACCCATCTAGAACCGCAGTGCTCACGAATACCGACGGGCGTATTCCCGCGACGTCCAAGATGGGAGCGGCGACGTGAATCACGTCGGCGTAGGCATCATCAAATGTGACCCAGCAGCCTGTACGCTTCAGATCTACTGCCCCGCTGAGGACGTCGAGAGCCCTCCTCTCGTCGAGGCACTCGAAGTGCTCGGCGCAGTCTTGGATTTGTTGCCTAAAAACGGCTTCTGAGATAGCTGTTCCACGAAGAAAGTACGGGCGGTTTTCGTGGCACTCATCGTCTGCAACCACACGGTGATAGCAAAGGACATGCACCAGACTCGCCATCGATTCAGAATTCCCTTGGCACGTAGCGGTGGGTTCGCAGAAGCGATTTAGCAAAGGCGACGGCCTCTTGTGGTTCGAACGGGCCGTGGACCTGATCTTCACGGCGGTCGTCGATGCGTCTCCCGGCGAGTTCGGCTGCCCATCCCTCCGCGCCTCCGACGCAGACCACTGGCTTCCCCAACGCCCATGCCAGTGCGACTTCGCTAAGGGTGCCGCTGCGGCCGCCGATTGCGAAAGCAACGTCCCCGGTCGCGGCGACGATGAGATTCCGCCCGTGCTGGAGCCCCGTGCAGATGGGAATGTCGACATAATCGTTGGCGTCGTCGGCGCGATAGCTGGGGAGCACCCCGATGACGTCGCCCGTCTGGTACTTCGCCGAGGCCCGGGCGCCGCGACTTACGGCACGCATGATCCCACCCAGTCCACCGGAGACGACGCGGAATCCAGCGTCAACCAAAGCCAGCCCAAGGGCCTCGGCATCGGCCTCGCCTGGCGAGCCATCGCGTGCGCTGCCGACGACTGCCCCGAGCAGTTTCCTCTGCTGGGATTTCTCAGATCCTGACACGGCGTGAATCCTCCTTCCGGACGCGTTGCCGAAGATCGAAGATCATGAAGTCTGAGGTGTGCTCCAGAGTCTCCATGTCGACCCCCGGCGTCTCGGCGACAGCCTGAACGTCGAAACCGTGCCGAGCGAAGAGCTCGACGTATCCGTGCATCGGACGATGTACATCGATAATCCTCGCGTTTGTAGAAAATATCAACTTTTCCAAATGGAATACATCGCCGGGTCCAACCCCTTCCGGGGCGATGCGGCGCTGGATCTGAGTGGTCCCGTGAACAAATCGCGGGTTGCACAGGGCCACAACCAACTGACCTCCCTTCATTGTGAGGCGCGTGAGGTCTGCGACGGCATTGCGTAATTCTTCGTCCTCAAGTTGGCACAAGACGAGGCAGCAAACCACCGTGTCAAAGGTCGCTCCCAGGCCACGCAGTTTGGCGAGCAACTCCTGTCCGCCGAACTCGACACGACCATTTAGCTTTCGCCACCTATCCTCAAGCGTCGGTTCGGGGTCGTAGGCTGTGACCGTCCAACCGGCAGTGGACAAGAACTGGGCAAGCTTACCCTTGCCGCAGCCAAAGTCGAGGAGTGTGCGGCCTTCTCCGTTGCCAAGGTCTGCAGCCATCCGAGCATCGAGGAGTTGCTCTTTGCTGACTGGTTCCAGCGCTGCCCGGAAGTGGTCGAACTCATCCAACTCGGGAAGTGCGATGTCGTTCAATGCCCGTCTCATAATGGACTTGAGGTCCGCCCTGCTGGCATGTCGAAGGGAGAGGAAGGCTCTCCGTGCCATGTGCTCGAACGCCTCAGCGCTGAAGGAGCTGATGTCAGAGCCGTAATCAACTAGCTTCACGCCAGATGCCGTGACGATGAGGTTGTCGGGGTGGATGTTGTTGCAGACGATTCCGACCCGGCGGCACCCTTTAAGTAGGCGGATCAGACTTCCGCAGTGCCCGCCCCTGTACGGCGTGCTCGGCTCGAAGTCATAGGTGATCACGGCCCAAGAGCCGTGGGCGCGAACTTCTCGCAGGGGGCACAATCCCGGAACGCCCTCCCAACGGCCTACTTGGTCACGGAGGAAGTCTATCTGCCTCTGCGGCATGCGAGTCTTCCAGTAGTCTAGGCACTTGAAGACTGTGAGTTCGTCCGTCAGAACCACCGCTTCCGTACCGCAGCCCAGCAGGCGCGTACGCGTCGTTCCAAACGCCCGTT
>CAYYHT010000903.1:0-2919 GCA_964471355.1 uncultured Enterobacteriaceae bacterium | reverse complement strand
CGCTGTACGTCTACGATGCCGACATCATCGACCGTCAGATCGACCGACTGCAGGCCGCGTTTGCGGGCATTCCTCACCGAATCCTGTACGCCGCCAAGGCGCTCACGACGCCGGCGATCTTGGCCCACATGCGCAGCCGAGGACTGGGGCTGGACTGCGTCTCGCCCTTTGAGCTCGCCATCGCCAAGCACACGGGCTTCGAGCCCAACGAGCTGCTGTTCACGCCAAACAACGTGGCGTTCTCGGAAGTCGAGGCAGCAGTGGCTCTGGGCGTCACGGTCAATCTGGACAATGTGCAGCAGCTCACCGCCCATGCCGCCCGCTTCGGCACCGATGTACCGGTCACGGTCCGCTTGCACCCAGGCCTCGACAGCGAGTGGCACAGCGCCAGCAAGTTTGGCGTCCCGCTCAAGGCCTTTGAGCAACTGGTCATGCCCATGGTCAGCAATGGCGAGCTGGCCATCAGCGGCTTGCACGTGCACAGCAGCCACCGCGTCCAGAACATAGACATCTTCCGCGGCGGCCTGCAGACGGTCGTCGACCTTGCCAAGGCACTGCCCGGCGTACGCAGCATCGATCTGGGAGGAGGCATTCGCCCAGGCACGGCACCCGAACCTCTCGCCGAGATTGTGGCTCAGGCCATCAAGGGCACATCGCTCGAAGTCTGGCTCGAGCCCGGGCGCTTTCTGGTTGCTGAAGCCGGAACCCTCATCGCTCGGGTCACGGTCATCAAGAAGACCGCTAGTCAGCACTTTGTAGGCGTGGACTCGGGCTTTCACCACTTGATTCGGCCCAAGCTCTACGGTGCGCACCACAGCATCGACAACCTCAGCCGCCCGAACGCTGACGTCGGCACATTCACCGTGGTAGGCCAGCTTTGTGAAGACGACGCATTTGCCACAGACCGGCAGCTGCCCGCGCCCGAAGTCGGCGATTTGCTCGCGTTCCGCGAGGTGGGCGCCTATGGCGCGTCGATGGCTAGCCAGTACAACAGCCGCCCGCGGCCCGCGGAAGTCTTGGTAGAACGCGGCCATGCGCGCGTCATTCGCCGACGCGACACCCTCGCCGATCTACTCTCGACCGCAATCTGAGGTCATACTGCGTTCAGATGCCCGTTGAGCGCGCCCTTATCGACCTGGAACATGGTCCACTCATCCGCGTACTGCTGTCGCCACACAGCAGCCGTCCGCACTCGGACCCCGTCGAGGGATGGGCGCTGATCGACACGGGCGCAAAGGCCTCGGGTGTGCATGCGGCGCTCGCGACCCACGCGCTTGGCTGGCAGGTCAAGGGTGCGGTCGAGCTGCACACCCCCGGCACAACCAGCGAGGCGGTGCCCATCTACGACGGCGGCTTCAAGCTCATCAAGGACGGCAGCCTCGTCGACATGGATTTGGTCGGACTGAACCTGGGCTACCGAGCCGGAGACGCCGATGTCATCTTGATCCTGGGCCGCGACTTTCTGCAGGACAAGACGTTCTCATATGACGGTCGCAAGAGTGAGTGGACCCTGCACTGGTAGGTCAGCGTTCTTGGTGCACTGCTGGGGCAATCGCTCCGACAGCCCCCGCCTCGTCGCGGCGCTGCGCCAACCAATCGACGATGACCGGGTAGACCTCGTCTGGAGCCGACATGCCTAGCACCGGATCATTGCGGATTCCTCACGACGGCCAGTGCTGTAGCGCACTATGACGACCCCGTCAGGAACCGGGAAGGAACTTGACGAGGAGGCCGCGTGGAAGACATCAACCTCATCGCACTCGCGATTCCGGTCTTCTTGATCATGATCATCGGTGAGTTCGCCGTCGCCCACTGGATGAACCGCGATGTCTACCGGTTCGACGACGCGATTACCGACCTGGCCTGCGGCTTGGGCTCCACCGCACTCAGCGTGTTCTTCAAGCTGTTCGGGCTGGTGACCTACATCTGGGTCTACGACAACCTGCGTCTGTTCACTCCCGGCCAGACCGTCGCCGTCTTCGTCTTCGCTGTGATCGTCAACGACTGCGCCTACTACTGGTGTCACCGCCTGTCGCACCGCGTGAACTTCATGTGGGCCGCACACGTCGTCCACCACCAATCACAGGACTACAACCTCGCCGTCGCCCTGCGTCAGGCCTGGTTCACCACGTTCACCCATGCCCCCTTTCAGCTGCCGATGGCCATCATGGGCATCCCGCCCATCACCTTCTTCACCGTCGACGCGCTGAACACGCTGTACCAGTTCTGGATTCACACCGAGCTGGTGGGCAAGCTGGGACCCATCGAGTGGATCATGAACACGCCGTCGCACCACCGCGTGCATCACGGCATCAACCCGGTCTACATCGATCGCAACCACGCGGGCATCTTCATCATCTGGGACAAGATGTTTGGCACTTGGATCGAGGAGGAGGAGCGGGTCGTCTTCGGTACGGTCACCCCGTACCAGCACTGGGACGGCGTCGATGCGAACTTCGAGTACTGGGCCAAGATGTGGAAGATCGCCCAGAGCGCGCCGACGATGGGCCAAAAGCTGTACACGCTGGTCGCTCCTCCGGAGTGGCGTCCAGACGGAAACCTCACCATTCCAGAGGTAAACCCCGACGAATTCGTGAAGTGGCAGCTGCCCACCTCCAAGGCCATTCAGGGCTACACAGCCCTGCATTTCTTTCCGACCGTGGCCGCGGTCACGACACTGCTGCTGGTCGAGAAGACCGCCAACACCTTTGACCTGGCCGTTCTGGTCGCGCTGGTCATCGCCACGCTGGTCGGCTGGAGCGCGCTGCTTGAGCGCAAGGATTGGGCGCTCGAGTGGGAAGCGATGCGGCTGGTCATCGTCACCACCGCATCGGTCGTCTACCTGTCCGGCCCCATTCTGGCGGCGTCCCTGGCGCTCAGCGTGATCAGCTTGGGCTGGCTCATTCGCTTGCGACCTGA
>CAYYHT010000902.1:0-2923 GCA_964471355.1 uncultured Enterobacteriaceae bacterium | reverse complement strand
GCGACCAAGGAATCGACCGGCGCTTGGGGAGCGCTGACCGGCAGCTGCAGGCGCCTTAGAAGCCCATCGAGCCGCACGGGCACCTCGGACTCACACAGTCCCTCGGCCACTGCCCAGCGCGCTTCGGCCAACAAGCCAATTCCCACCGCTTCGCCATGGCGCAACACCCCGTAGCCAAGCACCTGTTCATAGGCGTGGCCGACCGTGTGACCTGCGTTCAAGACCGCCCGCCATCCCGACTCCCGCTCATCGAGGGCGACCACACTCGCCTTGAGTGCGACCGCGCGCGCCACCACAGGCTCGAGGGCTTGCAGGTCCCCTGCTGCCAACTCTTCGGCGGTCGCTTCGAGCTGCTCAAACAGCTCGGCATCAGCCAGCATGGCGATCTTCACCACTTCGGCCAGACCGGAACGCAGCTCGGCCGGGTGCAACGTCTTCAACGTCGACAGCGCCGCCCACACCAGCTTTGGCTGATGAAAGGCCCCCACCAGGTTCTTGCCTGAAGCGTGATTGACCCCGGTCTTGCCGCCCACAGACGAGTCGACCATCGCCAACAAGGTGGTCGGCAACTGGACAAAGGGCAGTCCCCGCAGGGTCGACGCGGCAGCGAAGCCCGTGATGTCCCCGGCCACCCCACCGCCGAGGGCACAGATCGGAGTGCGCCGATTGGCGCCATTGGCCAGCAGCAAATCAACCACTCTCGACCATGTCGCCAGATTCTTGGTCGCCTCGGAGACGTCGATGGACAGCAGCTCAACCTCGCGGCCAGTCCTCGTCAACTCAGTGACGACCGCCGGTCCATGCAGGACCGCCACGTTCGCGTCAGCCACCACAAGAATGCGCCCCGAATCAGAGACTCGTTCCATCGCGTCACAGAGCCCCGCGTACCCAGCCCGATCGACGACAACATCATAGGAGCGCTCGTCGAGCTGCACTCTCACCCGAGCCATGTGACTACCTCCTCGACAAGCTGGTGCGGGCTCAGCGTCGCATCGAGCGTCAAATCCACCGAGGCATAGGCGTCTTGTCGCTGCTCATACAGCGCCTCCGCAGCGGCCCAGTTCGGCCGACCTTCTCCTGAGCCGACTCGCTGTCTGAGCACATCGAGCGGCGCGCGCAGTGTCACCAACCGATACTGCCGCCTCAGCGTCAAGCGGTTGGCTCTGCTCGCAAACACGCCACCCCCCGTTGCCAGGACTCGGCGGGCGCCATCGCACAGCTCGAGTACCAGCGCATGTTCCCGAGCCCGGAATACCCCCTCTCCTTCCGATGCAAACTGAGCGGGAATCGGCCCAAAGCGCTCATGCAATACGTCATCAAGATCGACGAAGGGCAACTTGAGACGCTCGGCCAGCAGCGCGCCCACCGTGCTCTTGCCCGTACCCATAAAACCGCCAAGTGCGATGCCCGCCGTTTCCATCTAAGCTCTCCGAATGAACCGATTACAGATCCTCGATGAGCGCGTCAAGGCCTACCTCGCCGAGATGGAACTCGCCCCAACGCCGTCCGGTGATGGACTGTACCTGTTCAAGTTCGGTTCGACCGTCGTGATGGTCTCGATGTTCGAAGAAGGCGACGACACCTTCTGTCGCTTCGCGAGCATCTTGTTGCGCGACTGCGAACCAACACTCGATCTGCTGCACCGGATTCTGCGTCTCAACACCCAGGTCCTCTTCGGGGCGTTCTTGTTGTTCGAAGACAACACGCTTTCGTTCTCGGCGACGGTGCTCGGAAACCATCTCGACTACGACGAATTCGCCAAGACGCTCGAATATGTTGCCCGGGTCAGCGACGACTACGACGATGAACTCCAGGCGATCGGGGGCGGGAAGCGGGCTCAGGACATGCTGAAGCCTGGGGTTGAGGAGTAGCCTCGGCTCCGGTAGCATCGGCGGTCCTTGGAGAAGCTCGACTCAATGTCCAAGAGCCCCTTCGTCCTTCCAGACGGCGTGAATCTCAGCGTAAACGACGACAACGTGGCAATCGCCTACGATGGAGACGTCATTATTGAACAGTCGTTCACCGGCGACATCACCGCATCCGGCCACATCATCGTGCGCGGAGACGCCCACGGCAGCTTGCAAGCTGGCGCCGACGTCACCGTTGACGGCAATGCCAGCGGTGGCGATCTTCGTGCCCGCCGGCGAATCACCGTCAAAGGCAACGTCAAGGTCGAGTCTCTGCACGCGTGGGAGGTCCGCATTGACGGCGCCTCCACCGTGGCGGCCAAAGCGATCAGCGCCGACGCGCGCATCTCGGTTGGCGCCGCCAAGCTCAAAGTAGGCGTCATCATCGCGCCCGAGGTCGAAATCGACCCCGGTGCCAGCGGCAAGTCCACCATCATTGAAAGCCGCAACGAGCGTGCCAAATCAAAGGTCAAAGGCGGCCTGTCGGTCGAGGACTACGACGACATGATGGGCGATGTCGCCGATTTTCTTGGCGACCGAGGCGTGCAGGCGCTGTCCGATGGGGCGGTCCCAGACGAACCCGTCGTCGCCCCAGACCCAACTGCGCAGCCATCGGCCGCTGCCCAGCCTGAACAAGAAATCGGCGACGACGATCTCGTCGAGCTCGCAGACGACGACATCGAACGGGACGACGACTACCTGATGGACTCCATCAGCGAGCCCGAGCCCGACGAAGACGTCAGCGACCCCATCTCGCTCTCTGTCGAAGATATCGAGCTGCTCGAACCGGATCCCGAAGTCGCAGCGCTGGCCGCCGAAGTGGCTTCTGAGGCCGCGAACGCGGAACCAGAGCCCGAGCCAGAACCAGCGCCGGAGCCCGAACCAGAGCCAGAGCCAGAGCCAGAGCCAGAGCCAGAGCCAGAGCCTCGAGTAGGGCCACGCTGGTCGGGTCACTAAGGTCGACTGGCTCTGGCTCTGGCTCTGGCTCTGGCTCTGGCTCTGGCTCTGGCTCTGGC
>CAYYHT010000901.1:0-2924 GCA_964471355.1 uncultured Enterobacteriaceae bacterium | reverse complement strand
TCGAGCTCGGCCTCGGGGTCGATGCCAGGTATGTGCACCTGAATGACGGTGACGATGCGGCGGTCGGATGGCGGCTTTTCGTCCTTGCTCGCGATGTGCTTGCGAATGGGTCCCGGCGTGTAGCTCCACATCGGGGCCTGGGACCGGCTGTTCGGCTCGGGGTAGGGCAGCTGCACTGGCGGCAGCGTTCCCTTGATGCCTTCGAGGCGCGCGGTGTTCTCGTCGATGCGCTCGCCGGCGCTTCGGAAGCGAATCAGTCCCCATGCTTCGCGGGTCAGCAGAGTCTGTCCCTGTCCGGCAATCGCGATGCAGGCCTCGGCCTGGGCCAGCGGAGAGCCCATGAGCACCGGCTCCCAGCGGTGCTCGACGCCGCCGACGGTCATCATCTTGACCTGTCCGACCCCAAGTCCGATGCGCAGGCCGACTTCGATTCCCCGAACGGGTTCGCGCGGCGTGATGGTGCGCTGAAGCTCGAGGGCGCACTTGCCGGCCCGAAGGATGGTGGTCGCCACGTCGCGCTCGGCTTCGTGTTCGGGCAGCCACATGGCAATCAGGGTGTTGTGGTCGAACTTGGCGACGTCACCCTGGTTGTTGAAGATGATCGACAGAATCTTGCCGAAGTAGCCGTTGAGCAGCCCCAACAGGCGCTCGGTCTCGGCGCCCTTGAGCTGTCCCGAGAGCTTGGCGAAGCCGGACACATCAACCCGCATGACCGCGGCGGGGAACTTGTCCACCTCCGGTTCATCGATCGGGAGGTGCGACGCGTTGCCGCGACGGATCAGAAGTGCAGGCAAGTACTGTGCGAGCGTTTCTAGGTGCGTGGCCATGGCTGTTTCACGGAAGGGACTGGAGTCTACACCGAAGTTGGGACAAGGTAAAAGGGGCTGGGAAGCCGCTTGGGAGGGGACGTCACAGGGGTGTCATTGAGAGGACAGTATGAAGTCATGGCGCGCGAGGCGATCAGTTGTCACCTTTGGAGCGAGAACGACGTACGAGACCTTCTGTTGGGACGGCGATGCGCGGATTCTTACTTGGCTTGGCGATGTGTGGAGTGTCGTGTGTGAACACCGCTCCTGAGCCCGTGGGCTTTTCGCCGCGCATGCTGTGTGATGAGGGTCCGACGGTGGTCGTCTCGTTGCAGGCTGAAGGCCTGGTCGCCGGTGTGGTCGACGGGCTCGAAGAGGAGCCAAGCATCCAGCTTCCCTTGGTGGTCCTCGAGCAAGTCAGCACTCTTGTTGCCGGCGAGACGGTTGAGGTGCCGCGCACTGTGCAGGTCCCCGCTGACCGCGTCGCCTGGCTCGATGAGGGCGCCTTGCAGTTTGAGGTCGATGGCGCACTTGGGCTGGTTCCAGGCGTGTACGACATTGTGGTGCAGAACGCAGGCGGAGGAGCGGGTCGCTTCGCCGCCGGACTCAGCGTTGCCGGTCCTCCGGTGATTTCGGGGGTTCAGCCAGAAGACGGCATCTGCAACGTCGACCCAACGGCAACGGTACTGGTCACGGGCTCCGGCTTCTTGATGCTGAATGAGGGCAGTCCGACCATCACCGTTGGCGGGCGTGATGCGGTGCTCACCGAGGCTCGGGATTGTCTGCCGATGGCCGGAGAGAACCCGGGAGCCGCAGAGATCTGCGCCACGCTGGTGGTCGATGTACCCGCCGATCTCTTGCCGATTGGCGGGGCGCTGGTCGAGGTGACCAATCCCGAGCCAGCCTCCTGTGGCTCGCGCGAGCCGGCGCGAATCCACGTCGGCGTCGAGCCCACAATCGCAGAGCTGGACCCTGGCGCACTGTGCGTATCGGGAGGCCCGTTGGGGCTTGAGGGCAGCGGGTTCGTCGAGGGCATGGTGGCAACCGTCGGCAGCACGGTCGTGCCGGTCGAGTTCGTTGATGACAGCTACGTCCTGCTTGATGTGCCCGACGGACTTTCTCAAGACATCTACGATGTACGGCTCGAACCGCCCCATGGCTGCGCGGTCACCGCTGAGAATTCGCTGCGCATCGTCTCCGAACCGCTGGTCTATGCAGTGGAGCCACCTGCGGTCCCAGGCTGGAAAGAAAACGAGATCATCGTGATGTTGTCCGACGTCGTCGGCGAGATCACAGACGCCTGGATTGTTCCACTTGCCGGTGGCACCCCCGTTTCGGTGCCCTGGGAGTGGGACCCGAGCGACCCTTCGAAGCTCACCATGCACCTGCCCGCAGACCTCAGTGTCGAGACCTGGGCCATCCGAGTGGTTCAAGATGGAGACTGCTACGGAGATGTTGCTGGCACGGTCACGGTGGCGGGCAGCAATGCCATCCGCATCGACCACGTCGAGCCGGGCTACGCCTGGACCTTTGACTTCACGGCCATCGACATCCACGCAGTGGTGCCCACCCCCGCCGGCAAGGTGCCCTTTGCAGAGACCCCACGTGTCAGTCTCAGCGGTCCTCTGCCCGGAGCGTCTGTCGTGCCCCTATATGGGGTGACCTGGCGCGATGAGACCCGCCTCACAGCGACCGTTCCTCCTGGACTTGCTCCCGGACGCTACGGCATCACGGTGGTCAATCCCGACGGGTCCTTTGGCTCCGTCACCCCGGCGCTGCGTGTCACTTACGACGCGGCCCCGACCATCTCCAGCGTGGCCCCCGCAAGCCTGCCCAACAGCTCGCCCATCGATACCGCCATCTACGGTCGCAACTTCCGTGATCCCGTCGTCGAGCTGGAGTGTCTGCAGGACGGTGTTGTCAGTACCGCGGCCGCTCCCGTGGTCAGCTGGAGCTACGGAACCGTTGTGGCAACCATGCCAGCGACCTCCTTCTTGAGGGCCGTGTGCGTCGTCAAGGTCACCAACTCCGACGGCAGCGCTGGAAGCTGGTCGGCGCTCTCCATCACCAATCCGGCGCAGAACCTGTTCCCCTAACTACCAGGCGAGAACATGGTCG
>CAYYHT010000900.1:2328-2927 GCA_964471355.1 uncultured Enterobacteriaceae bacterium | reverse complement strand
CGTCGACGCCCTTGCCAATCCAGACCGGCACGCCACAGACGGTCTTGATGCCCTCGCCGATGAGCTTGGCTTCGACCCGGTCGACTTCGCTCAAGACCTTGGCGACTTCGTCGGGCGAGGCGACGCCGGCGAACACGATGAAGCCATTCAGGTCCAGAAATGCGAACTGCAGGGGCGTGATGTCGCCGCGAAGTTGGAAGCGGGTGCCCATGGGCAGCTTGTCGGCGAGGGCGCGCGCATCGAGTGGTGACATCGTCAGCAGCGCGGTCTCGTCGTAGGGCGCGGGCTCATCGTCGTGTCGGTGGGGTTGGACCAATTTCAGCGCTTCCATGGGGTTCTCCGGCGAGGTGAAACATTACTAATCAAATGATTGATAAACTGCAACCGGTTTTGAGGAGTGGCCACGCGGCGCCCGCCAGAGGTAGGCTCCACAGCCCTATGAGTCTAGACCTCGACCAGATCCGCAAGCGCCTCGACGAGATCGATCGCCAGCTGGTGGCCGCGCTCGCCGAGCGGCAGACCGTGGTTGACGATGTGGCCAGGGCCAAGGCCCAGCGAGCGGACACCCTTCGCGATGCCGTGCGGGAACGCGACGTGTT
>CAYYHT010000900.1:0-2318 GCA_964471355.1 uncultured Enterobacteriaceae bacterium | reverse complement strand
GACCCAGTTGCGCCCGGTGAAGCGGAAGGCTGCGGGGGTGAGCAAGGCGGAGAGGCGGGCCCGGTTGTTGGAGTCCCGCCTGCGCGGCTTGCGGGGCAGGATCTCCCGGGCGGCGGACCTCGGGGCCGAGCACGGGCTCGACCGGCAGTTTGTGGTGCGCGTCTACCGCGAGATCATGGACCACTCGCTGCGGCGCCAGCAGCAGACCTTGGTCGATGCGGCCAACCCTGACCTCAAGCAGTCCATCAACGTCGTCTACCAGGGCACCGAGGGCAGCTACTCGTGGCTCGCCAGCACGCATTTCTTTGCCAGCCACAAGGCCGACGCCAGCTTCCGAGGGCTCGACAGTTTCCGCCATATCCTTGAGGCGGTGCGCGATGGCACCGCTGACTACGCGGTTCTGCCCATTGAAAACACCACTGCAGGGTCGATCAATCAGGCCTACGATCTGCTTGCGCGCATGGACCTGGTGATTGTGGGAGAAGAAGTGCAGCGAGTGGTTCACTGCCTGCTCGCTCCTGAACACGTGCCGCTGTCGCAGATTCGACGGGTCTACAGCCAGGCCCCGGCGCTGGCGCAGTGCACCGATTTTCTGGCGTCCATGCATGACTGCACCGCCGTCTCTTGGACCGATACCGCCCTGTCCTGCGAGAAAGTCGCTGCCGATGGAGACCCCGTACAGGCCGCCATCGCATCTGCCGAGGCCGGAGAGATCTACGGCCTCAAGGTCCTCAAGCGGGACGTCGCCAATCAGCGCGAGAACCACACCCGCTTTGTGGTCGTTGGCACCAAGGCGCTCGAGTTCGACCCGCGCATCCCGTGCAAGACCAGCGTGCTGTTTGCCACGCGACACGAGGAGGGGGCGCTGTTGAGCGCGCTCAACGTGTTGGCCGAACACGGCCTGAACCTGACCAAGCTCGAGTCGCGGCCCCGTCCAAACACGCCCTGGGAGTATCTGTTCTATGTGGACTTCGAAGGCAACGTGGCCGACGAGCGGGTGCGCAAAGGCCTGACTGCGCTGGCGGTGCACACCAGCCACCTCAAGCTGCTTGGGTCCTATCCCTCCCGAAACACTGAGGAACAAGCCCCCGCTCAGCCTCTGCCTAGTCGGACGACCCCTAGACAACGCCTGGGGCAAGGGCGCCATCCGCTTGCTTCGCGCGAACATCGGTCCGAGGGCACCGTTGTGCGGGTGGGGTCATTGGTGTTTGGCGGATCCGAGCCGGTCATTCTGGCGGGAACGGCGTCGGTATCGTCGGCCGGCCAGATTCGAAGCATCGCCGAGGCGGTGCGTGCTGGTGGTGGTCATGGCCTGAGGGGTGGCTGCTTCAAGCCCCCACGCGTTCCCGGCGAGCCCATGTTGGGGCAGCCGGGTCTGCTGCTGTTGGCCGACGCCGGCCGGGCCAATGAGCTGCCGGTCATCACCGAGGTGGTCGATGCGGCTGCGGTCGACGCCATTGCCCAGCACGCGGACATCTTGCAGGTTGGGGCCCGCAACATGGGCAATGTGGCCCTGCTCGAGGCGGTGGGTCGGTGCCCGCGCCCAGTCCTGCTCAAGCGGGCCGAGCTTGCCACGTTGGATGAATGGCTGACGGCAGCCGAGCACATCCTGGCCAGCGGCAACCAACAAGTGATTCTGTGTGAGCGGGGCATTCGGGCAACCGGCACCCGAGTGGTGTTGGATCTGGGGGCACTGCCAGCCCTGCGAGCCCGCACGCATCTGCCCATCCTCATCGATCCGAGCCACGCCGTGGGACGCGATGCCTTGCTGCCGGTGTGTCGGGCCGCCTTGGCTGCCGGAGCTCAGGGCCTGCTGCTGCGTGTCGAAGCCGAGACCAGCCCTGCTGGCCCGACCGCTCTCGATCTTTCCGACTGGGCGTCGTTCGCGACACAGCTCCTGAAGAGTCCGTAATAGTGAATGGTATACTTCATCTCACCTGTTGACTTACCAATAGATGGGAGGCCCTATGCAGCCAGGCATCACTGAAGTCGCGAGCTACCTCGCCACGCAGATTCCGACCGGCGCCAAGACCCCGCATGCCGCGGTTCAGGACTGGCGGACAACGCTGTACAACGCCCGAGCGACCGGTGCCCTGTCCGTCGTGACGGACATGGTGAACTGCTTGGCTCCGTACGATGCGCAGGCCCGCGTGCTGTGCGAGGGGCTCAGGAAGGGCTGAGGCTGGCCACGAAGGCCTCGATCCGGTCCATGGCCAGGGTCAGACGCTTGGTGCCGCGAGCAAAGCTGAGTCGAATGCAGCGGTCGTCGCCAAAGGGTGCGCCTGCGACCACCGCCACACCGGCGTCCAACAGGTGAT